>CAYNCW010000014.1:0-16909 GCA_964395635.1 uncultured Oscillospiraceae bacterium | reverse complement strand
ATAGAACAGCTCTTATTGGCACTTCAAATGCTTGGGGCCGGGTCTATGGGTAAATACATTGTATCCTTTCCCGCTTATCTGGATAGATACCTGAGCCTGGATTTATTTGCGCTTGCAAAAATACAGGACTATGATCAACTTTTGGATGTGCTGCGTCACAGCAGATACTATCAAATATTGGGGCCGTTTCGCCCTGTTTCTTCAGGCCAAGGCATTGATATCCCCGGCTGTGAAGCAGCCCTGCTCACCTGCTATTATCAGCAGGCCATTCACCTTGCGCAGCAGCTCTATCATGGAGAAACCCGAAAATCCCTGCTGCACCTTTTCGGTATGCAGATCGATCTGCACAACATTATGATGATCTACCGGCTAAAACGGTATTTTAAAATGCATGCAGATGAGGTGGGCCAAAAGTTGATCCGGGTAAAAGGGTATATTCCCCACCGGATTATCGACAGCTTGCTGGCGGCAGAAACCGACCATGAGGCTGTCGACATCTTTTTAAAAATTGTTGGGGCATGCAGTCATTGGGATGATGCGCCCCAAGACATGCGTTTGGAATGGTCGCTGGAATGGATGCGGCAGTCTACCTGCCAGAAGATATTTCGCTATTCCTCCCAACCTATGGTGATTCTATTTAGCTACATGGGACTCTTGGAGATTGAGCTAAGAAATATCGTCAATATTATCGAAGGTATCCGCTACGGTGTAACAGCGTCGGAAATTCGCAAGCTACTGATTTTGTAAAAGGATGGTGCAACTATGGGTATCGAACGAATGACCTTTGTAGAAATCAGTGGCGCTGTCTCTCAGCTGGATGATGTTTTGGAACATTGTCTTAACTCTGGTATCTTCCAGCCAGAAAACGCTGCCAAGCTCAGCGAGTACTCGGTGGGTACCTCTCCCCTTCTCCGCAACCCTTATGGCGGGTTGGCAGTAAAAATAAACGAAATGGCATCCCAGCTAAACATTGACCTGAGATACCAAGACTTCACCAGCCTGCCTATTGGCAAAAGCAGCCGAACCGATTTTGTGGAACAAGCCCACGAATATCTCAATATCCTGCGCAAAGAATATCCCTCTTACTTCACTAGAAAGAATAAACTCAACGACGACATTATGTCCTATCGTGCGGCTTTGGAAATGCTGCAAAAGGTAAAAACCCCGGACATCAACTTTGACGAGCTGTTTGGTGGCTCCTTTATCACGGTGCGTTTTGGTAAGATTCCCACTGTGGGGCTGCAAAAGTTGGAGGTATATGAGGATAAGCCATATGCACTTTACCCACTGAGCACCGATATGGGCTATACCTGGTGCATCTACATCACCGCCAAGCAGTTTAAGGCCGAAACCGATAAGCTGTTTTCAGAGGTAGGCTTTGTAAAGCTGCGCATTCCAGACTATGTCCACGGAAACGCAATCGACGCCATCTCCTTTGTGCGCGGCGGTTTGGAAGCCCAAATACAGGAGCTAGAAGAAACCAGCGCCCAGATTGACCAGTTTGTACGGCGCGAGCGGGAAACCTTTTTGATGGTGTATTCCAAAAACAAGTTTTACCACGATGCCTATGACCTGCGAAAATATGTGATGTCCATCCGAGATATGTTTCATCTCATCGGCTTTGTCATGACCAAAGACAAAACGTTGTTTTTAGCTGAACTTGAGAGAATGGATGTAAAGATAATGGCAGCTCCCGCCGGGGAGCACGATAGAGTACAGACCCCGGTGATGCTGAAAAATAACTGGTTTACCCGCCCCTTTGAAATGTTTGTGCAGATGTATGGAACCCCTTCGTACAACGATATCGACCCCACTCCCTTTGTGGCCTATACCTATTGCCTATTGTTCGGCATGATGTTTGGTGATTTGGGCCAGGGGTTGTTTATTATTTTGGTAGGACTTTTTTTGACCCACCAGAAAAAAATGCAGCTGGGCGGTATTCTCTCCCGTATCGGTGTAAGCTCCTCCCTATTCGGCCTGGTATATGGCTCGGTGTTTGGCTACGAGCATCTGCTGGATCCCATCTTCCACACCCTTGGGTTTGCGGAAAAGCCCATTGAGATTATGCACCCAGATACCACCAACAAGATACTGATAGCGGCCATTGTTTTGGGTGTCGCCATTATTATTATGGTGATTCTGTTTAATATCTGTGTGGGTATTAAGCACAAGGACTTTGGCAGAACCCTGTTCTCCCACAACGGGCTGGCAGGACTGGTGTTTTACACCTCGGTTTTGTATGCCGCTGTCATGCGCTTATCCGGCAGCGATGTGCTTACATTGCCTTATGTACTGTCTCTCATTGTGCTTCCCATCCTGCTGATGTTCTTCCGGGAGCCTATTATCCACTTTGTGCACCTCCATTCCCACGACGCCATTATTGCCAAAAACAAAGACCTTAAGGAAAGCACCGTCTTTAAAAAAATCAACCTAGATATTACCCAGCTGTTCACCACTCAGTTTGCTTCGGCAAGGTTTGGGCGCATTCCCACCGACAGCTATCAGAAGCTCACCTTCTATATGCACGAACCATTTATGATTTATCCGCTGAAAACCGACAGCCAGTATATCTGGTGTATCTATGCCATGGCCAGCACCGACCAGGACCAGGTGGACGCCATCTTTACCGACCTGTATTTCGAGCGAATTAATATTTCAAAAGAGGATCTTATCTCCAATGAAACCGCCGAAGCATTTATCAAAAGCTGTATAGATAATGGCAATGCCAGACTGGTGCCAGATGCTGTAGCCTTGCCAAATGGCCACCCAAAAACCTTGCTTGCCAGCATTTTTCCAGAAGGTATTGGTTCCTTTATTCTGGAAAGCTTCTTCGAGATGTTTGAAGTGGTGCTGAGCTTTGTCACCAATACCATGAGCTTTCTGCGTGTAGGGGGCTTTATCCTATCCCACGCCGGTATGATGTCGGTGGTTATGACCTTGTCCAGTATGGTCAGTGGCGGTGCTAGCCCTCTTGTGGTTATCGTTGGCAACTTGTTTGTTCTTGGCTTGGAGGGACTTATTGTGGGTATTCAGGTGCTGCGACTTGAATTTTACGAAATGTTCAGCAGATTTTTCGATGCCCAAGGCACTGCCTTTGTTCCGGTTAAAATGAGTTATCTACCCAAAACCGGTTAACGCCGCTTATAGAATAGAACTCCTCTCCCCATTAGATTACAGTTGGAAGGAATGATAGTATGTCAACCCTATACACCTTTTTAATGCCCCTTTTGGTGGTCATCTTGTTATTTATGCCTCTGGTGCCAATTTTGCGGGGAATAACTACTCCCTCCGGTGCACGTCGGTCAATCATCTGCAACCTGTGTGCCTTTTTTGGGGTTGCTGCCTTAATGGTGCTGCTGCCAGTGGGAAACCTTGTTGCCTATGCCGCAGAATCTGCTGGAGAAGCCGCTGTTCAAGCTGCTGAACTGGCTGCAGCAGCTGGTCCCTTGGGGATGTCCACCGGTGCTGGTCTTGCCTATCTGGCTGCGGCTTTGGCTGGCGGAATGTCGGCCATTGGTGCAGGTATTGCAGTAGCCTCTGCTGCCCCTGCCGCTATCGGTGCAACCAGTGAAGACCCAAAAAGCTTTGGTAAAGCCATTATCTTTGTGGTGTTGGGCGAAGGTGTTGCTATCTATGGTCTGCTTATCGCTATTTTGATCATCAACAAGCTGTAGGGCTGTGGCGTTATGAAATACTTTCTTATCAGCGATAACAAAGACACCTATATCGGTATGCGGCTTGCAGGGATCGAGGGTACTGTTGTCCATCAGGCAGAGGAGGTTTTGGCAGCGCTACACACTGCCTGCACCAACCCGGAGGTGGCAGTGGTGCTGATTACTGCTAAGCTTATGGAGCTGTGCCGCACCGAAATCTACGAAAAAAAGCTTACCACCTCCCGCCCTTTAATAGTCGAGGTAGCGGATCGTCATGGCGACGGCAAGGTAAGCGATTCCATCACACGGTATGTCCGGGAAGCTGTTGGAATCAAAATATAACCACACCAAAAGCGGTCAGGAGTGAAGCCCTATGGCACAACCAAATGAACGCATGGACATGATAAGCTCCGCCATTCGTGCCCAGGCGGAGCAGCAGGCCCGTGAAATTACCGACAAGGCCAACCAGCTGCGGGATACTCAGATAGCCCAGCGTTCCGAACAGGTTATTGGCGAAATGTTCACCTATACCCAACAGGCTGTAAGCGATAGCAAACAAAAAGCCCTAAACGCTATCTCTGCTGCCGAGCGTCAAGCAACCCAAACCTTATTCGTGCGCCGAGAAGAGCTTTCCCAGCAAATCTTTGCCCAGGTGCGCAACAGGCTGCTGGAATATGCCTCCGGCGAAGAGTACCGCAAGCAACTGGCACAAGAAATTGCCTCATGCCATGAGGGGTATGATCATACCACCACCACACTCCATTTGCGAACAGCAGACATGCCTTTGGCCGGGCAATTGGCGGCCCTTCTTCCCGGTTGCACTATTTTGGAGGATGAGCAGTTGGCGTTAGGTGGGTTTGTACTGGAAAACACTGCTGCCAGAATCCTTATTGATGCAACACTGGAATACCGGCTAGAACAACAAAAAGCGTGGTTCCGCGAACACTGCGGACTACGTGTAAATTAACGAAAGGGTGATATACTTTGGGCAATGCCATCTATTCTATCAACGGTCCTGTTATCACCGTTCGTGATTCTACCGATTTTTCCATGCTGGAAATGGTATATGTGGGAAACAACGCCCTAATCGGCGAGGTTATCTCCACCAACCAGCGTGTAACCACCATACAGGTATATGAAAACACTACAGGCCTAAAGCCGGGTGAACCGGTGGTACCATCCGGTGGGCCCATGCAGGTAACACTTGGCCCTGGCATCCTCACCAATATCTTTGACGGTATCCAGCGCCCGCTGGAGGATATGGCAGCACTGTCAGGAGCCTTTATCCCCCAAGGAGGCAACCTGCCGATACTCAACCAGCAAAAGCAGTGGCAGGTAACCCTGCAGGTAAAAGAAGGGGATTTGCTTATTCCTGGGCAGATTTACGCAGTATGCCCGGAAACGGCTTTGATACAACATCGGTGCATGGTTCCCCCCAACTTATCCGGCAAGGTGGTGTATGCCGCCCAAAGCGGTGCTTACACCATTGACGACTGTATTCTTAAACTGGAGGACAAAAAGGGGATTGTCCATACCTTGACCTTGTGCCAAAAATGGCCCATTAAAACCCCACGACCCGTGAAAGAGCGGCTACCAATCTCTTTGCCGCTGATTACAGGGCAACGAATTATCGATACACTCTTTCCCATTGCCAAGGGCGGCACCGCCGCAGTACCCGGTGGGTTTGGCACCGGCAAAACCATGACCCAACATCAGCTGGCAAAATGGTGCGATGCGGATATCATCATCTATATCGGCTGTGGAGAACGGGGCAATGAGATGACCCAGGTGCTGGAGGAATTCCAAAGCCTTATCGACCCCAAATCCGGCAATGCCCTAACCGACCGCACTGTGCTTATTGCTAATACCTCCAACATGCCGGTGGCAGCCCGGGAAGCCTCTATCTACACCGGTATCACCCTTGCGGAATATTATCGAGATATGGGCTATCATGTGGCCATTATGGCAGATTCCACTTCCCGTTGGGCCGAAGCTCTCCGAGAAATCTCCGGCCGGTTGGAAGAGATGCCTGCGGAAGAGGGATTCCCTGCCTATCTACCCTCCCGTTTGGCAGAATTTTACGAGCGGGCAGGATATATGGTGGCGTTGTGTGGCCAGGAAGGTTCGGTCACCATTATTGGTGCCGTATCCCCCCAGGGGGCAGACTTTTCTGAACCTGTCACCCAAAACACCAAGCGGTTTGTTCGCACCTTCTGGGCGCTGGATAAGGCCTTGGCCTATTCCCGCCACTACCCTTCCATCAACTGGATATCCAGCTACAGCGAATATGTAGATGACCTGCAGCAGTGGTATAACACCAAGGTTGGCAAGGGGTTTTTAGACTGCCGCAGAGAACTTTCGGTTATTTTACAGCAGGAAAGCCAGCTTTTAGAGATTGTTAAGCTTATTGGCGAGGACGTATTGCCAGACGACCAAAAGCTGATTATTGAAACCGCAAAGCTGATTCGTGTAGGATTTCTGCAGCAAAACGCCTATCATGCAGACGATACCTATGTACCACTGGAAAAACAGCTGAAAATGATGCAGGTGATTTTGTACCTTAACGAAAAATGCAAGGCAGTGGTGGCAAAGGCGGTTCCTATCTCTCAAATTATTGCCACAGGCTTATTTGAGACACTGGTAAAGATGAAATATCACATTCCCAACGATTCTCTAGAACTGTTTGCAAACTATTACCAAGAGATTGACGCTGCGCTGCAGCCGCTGTTGGGAGGTGCTGCATAATGCGGGTTCAGTTTACCGGCTTAGATGAAATTGGCGGATCTATTGTGGTGCTGGAAAATGTGCCGGATGTTAGTTTTGAAGAGATGGTGGAAC
The DNA here is from genome assembly GCA_964395635.1 of uncultured Oscillospiraceae bacterium. Lineage (GTDB taxonomy): Bacteria > Bacillota > Clostridia > Oscillospirales > Ruminococcaceae > WRAV01. The sequence goes on along the minus strand of CAYNCW010000014.1, from coordinate 10,418 downwards.
TAAAACAAAAGGACGGCACTATCCGCACCGGGCGTGTGGTTCAGCTGGAAGGTAACCGTGTGGCCATTCAGGTGTTTGAAGGTACCCGTGGCCTTGGCCTTACCGGTACTATAACCCGGTTTACCGGTACACCCATGCGTATCCCCCTTTCCACCGAGATTTTGGGGCGTGTGTTGGGAGGGAGCGGTAAGCCAATTGACGGCCTTGGGGAAATTTATCCGGAAAAATATGTGGATGTCAACGGATCCCCCTTAAACCCTGTACGCCGCGTCTATCCCAGAAACTATATCAACACCGGTATCTCGACTATTGACTGCCTGATGACCTTGATTCGAGGGCAAAAGCTGCCTATTTTCTCCGGTTCCGGTATGCAGCACAACAAACTGGCAGTGCAGATTGTACGCCAGGCAAAAATATCCGAAGCTGAAGGCAACAACTTTTGTGTGGTATTTGCCGCTATGGGGGTTAAAAACGATGTAGCAGAGTATTTCCGCTCTTCTTTTGAGCAATCTGGAGCTCTGAAAAACGTTGTTATGTATCTCAATCTTTCCAGCGACCCTATTATTGAGCGTATTCTCACCCCCAAATGTGCCCTTTCCGCAGCGGAATACCTGGCCTATGAAAAGGGGATGCATGTGCTGGTGGTGCTCACCGATATGACCAGCTATTCCGAAGCATTAAGGGAGTTTTCCTCCTCCAAAGGGGAAATTCCAGGCAGAAAAGGGTATCCTGGGTATCTGTATTCCGACCTGGCCTCCATCTACGAGCGGGCAGGTATCGTTGAGGGCTGTTCCGGTTCGGTTACCCAGATACCCATACTCACCATGCCCAACGACGATATCACTCACCCGGTTTCCGATCTTACCGGCTACATTACCGAAGGGCAGATAGTGCTGGGCAGATCGCTGGATCAGATGGGGATTTATCCCCCCATCTCCATACTGCCTTCCCTATCCAGGCTTATGAAGGACGGTATTGGCGAGGGGTATACCCGGGAAGACCACCAAGCGCTGGCCAACCAGCTGTTTGCCAGCTATGCCAAGGTGCAGGATGTGCGCAGCCTTGCCTCGGTTATCGGCGAAGAGGAGCTTTCCCCCATTGACAAGCAGTATATTGCCTTTGGTAAGCTGTTTGAAGAACGCTTTATTGCCCAAGGCTTTTATGAGGAGCGCAGCATCACCCAAACCTTGAATTTAGGATGGGAAATTCTCTCCACCTTGCCTATCTCTGAATTGGACCGGGTGGATCGGCAGATACTGGAGAAGTACCTCTCCGAGGATGCCCGGGAGAAGCTGGAAACCGATGAAGAGTAGTTTGGTGGGAAAGGCGGTGACCAACCTGTGGATAGTTCCAATATTTCACCAACCAAAGGCAACCTGATGGCCTCTAAAAAGTCTATGGTGCTGGCGCGCATGGGCTACGACCTGATGGATCGCAAACGCAATATTCTGGTGCGAGAAATGATGGGGCTTATTGAACACGCAAACACCTTGCGGGATAAAATCGATACCACCTACCAAACCGCCTATGCTGCGTTGCAAAAGGCCAACATCACCTTGGGGGTGTGCGAATCCATCGCCGAATCGGTTCCCATAGAAAATGGACTTTCGGTAAATGTGCGCTCTGTTATGGGGGTTGAGCTCCCTACCGTCACCTTAGCCGCTTTGCCGCTAAGGCCCTGTTACGATTTTAGCAGCACCAATTCGGCCTTTGACCAAGCATATTTTAGCTTCCACAACGTGAAACAAATGACTGCTGAGCTTGCTGAAGTAGAAAACAGTGTTTTCCGGTTGGCAGTGGCTATTAAAAAAACCCAAAGCAGAGCCAATGCACTAAAAAACATCATTATCCCAAACCTAGAATTTACCATACGCTTTGTTACCGATGCCTTGGAGGAAAAAGAGCGGGAAGAGTTTACGCGGCTTAAGATAATTAAAGCGGCAAAGGCAAAGGCCATAGATAAATAGTACTTTAGCAAAGGGGTGCTCAGAAAGAGCACCCCTTTTACAAATTTTTTACGAAATGCACATGATATTTACTTGTACCCATATGGAAAACATTGTATACTATACTCATTCGACTTGTCCATATGGGCAACATAAATAGAGTAGATAGTTGGCCCCCCACCAAGATGCTACCTGGCAGCCAAACCTTGCCCACTATAAGGGTAGTTGACTATCTATACCACTATCTCCTGCTGGTAATGTATCGTATTCGTATAGATTTATGGAAAGGCAGGTGTTTTTCTCTGATTCAGGAAAAGTTTTTGCCGGAATATTCCGGAGAACTGCGCAGCCATATGATTAAAATCCCCGAATGTATCCGCAAGTGCAGCGGGATTGCCATTTTTGGCCGCAGAATTAAAAGTATTGTGTTTACAACAGATGTAGCGGTTATTCGCAATATCAACGCCGACGCGGTAATTGCAGTGTATCCCTTTACCCCACAGCCCATTATTACCCATGCGCTGATGCTGGCAGCGGATTTGCCGGTTTTTTGCGGTGTAGGTGGAGGAACCACCACTGGTGCCAGAGTGGTGCAGTTGGCTTCTGACGCAGAATTTCAGGGTGCCATGGGAGTTGTGGTCAATTCCCCTACCCCCAACACCACCATAGAGGATATGCGCAAGGTTTTGGATATTCCCATTATTGTAACCGTAGTTAGTGAACACGATGATTTGGAGGGACGCTTAACCGCTGGCGCCGCTATATTCAATATATCTGCCGCTGCTAAAACGCCAGATTTGGTGCGCAAGGTGCGCAGGGATTTTCCAAAAGCGCCTATTATAGCAACTGGTGGCCCCACCGAAGAGACTATAGAAGAAACCATCGAGGCCGGCGCCAATGCCATCAGCTGGACACCGCCTACCACAGGTGAACTATTCAAAACCATGATGGAGCGCTATCGCACCCAAATCTCATCCAATAGCCACAAATAACTCACCGAGACAAATGAAAAACCATAGGTTTCTGCTTAAGAGCAAAACCTATGGTTTTTGTGTATGTCAATCAAAAAATTCTTGCCTGAAATAGGATACAGGGTATGTGTAATTTTAAAAGCAACGAAGGTCATCCTTAGGCCATTTGCCCCATCAAATTCAAATCGCTGTCGGATACCAGCAGCCGACTGTTAAGCAGTAGCACCAGGTGATGATCCATCCTACCTATACCAATCACAAAGCGGGTGCTGGGGTCTGCTGTAAAGGACGGAGGTGGCGAAATCCGGTCTTCCTCTATGTCCAAAACTTCTTCTACCTGATCCACAATAAAGCCAACATGCACACCGTCAATATCCACTATGATGATGCAGGTGCGATCGGTGTATTCTTGTTCCGGTTTATTAAAACGCAGATTAATGTCAATAAGCGGGACAACACGACCACGAAGATTGATAATTCCCTTTGCGTAATAGGGGAGCTCAGGCAGCTGGGTAGCCACCTGTACCTGCACGATTTCGATAACATTGGTGATAGAAAGCCCGTAATGCTGCTTGTCAATGAGAAATGTTAAATATTTGTGATGCAAATCTCGATTTTCATGCTGATCGGTTAATCCCATAAAATCCATATCGACACCTCCATTTAACGCGGTTTGATATACCTATTCTACCAAATTTTGGTGAAATTTGCAACGATATACTGGTCTTTATAATATATTCTTTGTGGTTTTGGCAGCTTCCAATACAGCCAGATATATGTCTACCACCATCTGGTACAGTTCACCAGGTACCTCTTGCCCCAACTTTAAATTGGATAGCAATGTGGCCGCACTGTCGTCGTGGTAGACAGTGATACCACACTGGTCAGCTATCTCCACAATCTTTTGGGCAACATATCCAGAGCCTGCCGCCACCACCATAGGAGCGTTGTCCTCATTGGCATTATACTTTAAAGCTGCTACCTTCATATCCCGCAGGGACTGGGGATTGCTATATCCTGACATCAATACCCACCTTTCTGTGCAACAACTTGGGGAATACCTCTGCAACCGATTGGGGCCGCAAAAACTCTTGAACTTGGTAGTTAGTCATCGTGTACCCATGAGCCTGCATCAAATCCCCCACCATGCGGCGCATATTGGTCAGCGGCCCTACCAGCACCTGGGGGCACCAGAGGGTAAAATCAACCCGCTCACTACTTTCCCAAAAGCAAAATTCAAAGGTGCCGTGATTTTCCGATTCGGCAGTGAGGAATATTTTCCGGCTGTTGGCTTCCTCTTTTCCTTTTTTATGCTCGTCGCTGTCTGGATCCACATACAATTCTGCAAATATCCTGTCGTCATCAGTCTGCATGGGCAACATAAAGTGCAACACATTCATCATAGAGTTCTGATTTTGCAGTAAACTTAGCAGCAGGTTTTCTGCCTGACGCAGTGCCGGTGGGCTGGTGGTTGTGGAATGCAATGTCTCGCTGATGACGCTTGCAAGCTTTTCCAGCACCTCATTTTGTGCGCTTTTTGCGTGGGTGGCGCTTTTTCCAATAGCATCCATTAAATTATTCTGGAAGTTTTCCGGCAGGTTGGCCACCTTGCGTAGCTCGTTTACCAGCTCATCCACAGCATCTTTAAGGGCTTCTGGGGTACCTTTGTCCACCCGCACTATATTGTGAACCACCACCATAACGATATCCCGTATTTTCTCGTTTTGGTGGTATTTCACCACAATCTCCCCCAACAAGGGCAGCAGATTGTTTTTTAGCACTGTTGCAGCCTCTCGTTGTTCAATACCAAGTACCTCTGATCCTCCCTGTGATGTTTGGTTTTGCTGTGAAATAGGGTTTCCGTCCTCATCCACCAATGTTGTTTCGCTTTTTTGCGGCAGCAACATTTCCGCAAGCCCATCCAGATAGCTGGCAAATTGCTCTCGATCTTTTGAAAACATATAGTCTAAAATATTGTTACAATTGTATAAAATGGTTTTAACCGAATATTTGGTGTTTACATTCTGCTCAAAGGTTTTCAGCAGATGTATCACCGCATCCTTAACCTTTGCACTTTCTGGAAACCGGGTAAGAATGTCCCGCAAAACATCAAAGGTTTGCCCTTTGAATAATACCGAGGACTCATCCTGCTGCTTTAAAGCTTCCATAATTTGTTCTGGGTTGGTAAAAATTTGGTTGAGCAGCTGCTTTACATGGGCGTCCTGCATGAGATCCGATGTGGAAATACCAAGCTGCAAAAAGGCCACCATCTTCTGTACATTGTACATCAAATCGTTTGAGTTGCGCAGCAAGGACTGCACCATTTGGCTGCCCATATTTTCCCGCAACGGATAGCCGCTTGCTTCCCTATCCATCGCTTTGTTGTCATTTTGTGGTTTATTTACTTTGTTGGGGTTGTTGAGCTCAAAAGCCTGTTCTGTAACCGGCCGGTTTTTTGTGCCCACATTTTCCCTGGGGATCAGTGGGGATGTAACCTTTGTAATTTCCGCCATACAAACCGTCCATTCCGCCGCATGATGTCGGCATATGCTTTACCGGACTACTCGTACCGAGTATCGTCTTCATTATAATAGTAATCAGCTGCCTGGATATTGTCAACACAGAATTTGGTGACCGGGGCTGGAAATGAAAGCAACCTAGATTTTTTTGTGAAAAACTGTTACAATATATATCGTACGTTTATTTTTGTACTTTACCCATATAATTTGTACCAAAGATGGGAGGATATTATGGCTGCTCAGCTTTTGTTTGGAAACAATATTCAGCCTGCCTGCAAATATTGCAGCAAAGCTATTCCCGGTATTGATGAAAAAACCTTTATGTGTCCCAAAAATGGTATTGTTCAACCTGACTATAAGTGTAGACACTTTTATTATGACCCGTTAAGCCGTATACCAAAACCCCCTGTGCGGCTGGAAAAGTTTGATGCTGCCCAGTTTTCTTTGGATGTTACAGAGTAAAGCCCCAGTATAGAGTAGATTCACCTTGCCAATACAACTACATAGGAGAGGAATCATGAAAAAACGTATTCGTTTATGGACATCCATAGCCCTGGTTACATGCCTTTTGTTATCTGCCTGTGCCCAGCGAACCAAACCCCTTTCCGAGACGCAGATACAGATTGCTGATGGAGATACTTCCCAAGAAGAAATTGCTACACCTCTGCCCCAGACCCTGGAATATGCCCGTGTTTTGACCGCCAATCCTGTAAACATAGGCTCTAAGGGATTGGACAGCCTGGATCTGTCTTTCCCCCAAACCTTTGCTGTTACCAGGCCTACCGAAAAGCTTACCACCAGCCTGGAGACCTATTTTATCACCGGTACTTCAGATCCCAATCTTCCTTTATATATTGGCGGGGAAGAAATTCAGCGGCAAGGCAGTAAGGGCACCTTTGGTGTGCATGTAAACCTTGCTCTGGGCACCAACCTCTTTACCTTGAGCCAAGGAGATAAAACCACAGCTGTCACCATCATCCGTACCCCTAAGCCCGGTGTTAGCGCAATTTCCACAATTACACAGGAGTCTATGTACCCTGCTATCAGGGGCAGCGTTAAGGTGGGCGAAGAGCTGTTTTTGGAGTGCACTGCTCCCTCTGGCGGCAGCGTAACTGCTTCTTTCGGCGGGCAAACTGCCACCTTGCAGCAGGTAGCACAAGCTGCATCTGGAATACCGGCCGTGTTTCGCGGTTCCATGGTGGTAAGCGGTGAATATCCCAGCGACAGCACCACCAAATCTGGCAAAGTTACCTACACCTTATCCTACAACGGAAGCACCAAGTCTTATCAATCAACTGGTGAGGTATATGTCGCTGGAAAAAACAGTGATGTCGCTGTATCTGTAACCAGTTATTATGGGTTTTTGTATAACGACCCCAAAAATCAAGCAGATTTTCGAGGCAACCTAAAAACCGGTTCGGTAGAGTATGTTCAAAGTCAGGACAATAGCTTCTACCATCTTCGCTCAGGCGGGTATTTGCCGGTGGATCAGGCTGTTATCTTGGAGGGAGCTGTATCTATTGACGCCAAGCTCAAAGAGGTTGCCGCCCAAGCCTTTCAAAAATCCGAGGTATATACCTTTGCTACCTCCACCACTCCTGCATTCTTTACAAAGCGAGGAGACGGCACCTTTGCCCTGACTTTGTTCAACACAAGCGGCACACCCAAAATCGATCTTTCCTCTAGCAAGCTCTTTTCGGATGTTGCTGTAACCGACAATGGTACCAGCGTAAGCTATGTATTTACCTTAAAAAACAGTGGGAGCCTGTGGGGCTACAACGTTTACTACGACGGCACCAATACTGTTCTGCGCTGTGGATACAAACCCAGGGTTACCAGCGGGTTAGATGGTGTGACTGTAGTGCTGGATCCGGGCCATGGGGGCGATGAAAAGGGTGCGCTGGGTGTTGCCGGGAAGTCCGGCCCCAGTGAGGCAACCATCAACCTAGCCCATGTTCTGGCTACCAAGCAAGCTTTGGAGTCTATGGGTGCCACCGTATTGGTAACACGCACTGACAACCGCATCTCTTTGGATGATAGATTAAAGTACCTGGATAACAGCGGTGGAGATATTTTTGTTTCGCTACACCACAATTCCCTTGTGGAAAGCACCGATGCCAATAAAGTTGCTGGGATGGAGGTATATTATCATACCCCCAATTCTCAAAACTTTTCCAACAACTTAATGAATGCACTTGCCATTAATCTTAACCGCAATAATCGTGGTGTAAAACAGTCCTATTACCGTGTCACACTTTCTACCTATGCCCCTTCCCTGTTGCTTGAGCTTGCATATATCAGCAACCCAGCTGAGTATGAACGCGCAACAGACCCTACTTCCATACAAAGGGCTGGGGAAGCGGTGGCTCTTAGCATAAAACAGGCACTGAGCTAGACTATTTTTACCATGGCTGCTGTATCCAACTCCTTTTGGTGCAGCAGCCTTTTGAGTATCGTTATCAAATTAACAACATAAAAAACACCGACTCCCTAAAAGAGAGCCGGCGTTTTTTTGCTATTGGTATCGCTTATTGTTCTTCTTTCATCTTTGCATAGCATTCGCTGCAATAGACAGGTCTGTCTTCTCTGGGACGGAAAGGAACCTTTGCTTCTGCGCCGCAATCAGCACAGGTGGCAGTGAACATTTCTCTGTCTGCTCTGGCACTGTTTTTGCGGGAGTCACGGCAGGGTTTGCATCTTTGGGGCTCATTTACAAAGCCTCTTTCAGCATAAAATTCCTGCTCACCTGCGGTAAAGATAAATTCCGAGCCGCATTCTTTGCATGCCAACGTCTTGTCTGAGTACATTTTTCTACCTCGCTTTAGTAATGAAGTGTTACCCGTGGACTAGAAAATGCTGAGACCCTGAAATTTTTTCAAGCTCTTGCCTTTGCGCCAAGGGTACTTATAAACAGCCTTCCGGCTGAATAACAGGGTATAACGCAACCTCTTTGGTCCAGGTATCAGGTTGTTTGCCTCAACTTACGTCTCACTCTCTGCAAAGCGTTGTCCACAGACTTCACGGTAGAACTCAAGACAAGAGAAATATGTCGGTAGGAATGGCCGCTGAGATACAGTTTTAAGACATGTTGTTCAAAATCGGACAATAAGGTTTTGATTTGGTTTTCACGAATGGACCTTGCTTCTTGTTCCAACAAGATATCTTCAACCGGCTTTTGCTGCAATTGGGCGGAAAAAGAAGCGTGGGGTTGTCTATCAATATCTTCTATGTTTACATCACCATCATGGCGTTTGCATTTCATATGCGCTCTGATGGCGTCGGTCATGGAATTATGTATACAAGTAACGGCATATGTGCTAAAACGAACTTCTGCCTCTGGGTTAAACCCCTTTACTGCCCGGAATAACGCAAACATACCTTCTTGTAGGAAGTCTTCCACATCTACACCTACAATTCCAGCATATCGCCCTGCCCGGCCCAGAAGCACCGGCATATACCTGTCCGACAGTGTGGCAAAGGCTGAAGCATCTCCTCTTTTCACCAAGGAAACCAATTCTAAATCAGATAGCCTGTCTTGTAACTGTCGGTCCACTTTCATGAAAAATCACCAACAATAATTTTCGTTGCACATTTATATTATACTATCCGAAAACGCTTGTCAAGTGCTGTTCTACATTTTTATCAAAAATGTTAATTATTCAGAGACGATTTTTGTTAGATCATGAATCCATTCCATCTTCCGAATACGCAAAAACGAAAACAGGGTTTTTAAAACTTCATCGCTTTTAATAACTGCATACACTGCAAATACAGGCCACTTCAAATACAACCCGGTAAAAAAACCAAAGGGTATGGATATACACCACAAAAAAATAACATCTATCAAAAATACATACCGTGTATCTCCGCCACCACGCAAAACGCCGATCAGTGTTATCAGCGAAAAAGACTGACAGGTAACAACCATTGCATAGACATTGATAATCTGCGCTGCGTAGGTTTTGGCCAGATCGGAAATATTATAAAGCCCAATTAAGGGATCCCGCAGCAAAAGAACGAATACACTGGAGATTATCCCCATGAGTATGGATATCACCATAAAGGTCTTTGCGTATTCTTTAACCTTATCGTACTCCCCTGCACCGATTGCATTGCCGACTATAGTTGCAGCGGCATGGCCTGCACCAAAAATAGCTACCATAACAAACTGATGCAGCACCGAACAGATAGAATTTGCTGCAACAAACTGGGTTCCCATACGCCCCATAATAATAGACACAACCGCTATACCCAACCCCCACAGCACCTCGTTTAACACTACAGGCAGCGAGGCTTTCATAAACAGCTGCAGAATGTGCAGCCGCCGCTTAAACAGGTGGCGAATAGAGTAGCCGATACGGTGTTCAAACCGCGCCATATACACAGCGATTATGCACAACTCAACAAGCCGCGCTATCACAGTTGCTATGGCTGCACCCCGCACCCCCAATGCCGGAAAACCAAATTTTCCAAATATAAGCAGATAGTTCAGCCCCACATTGGTTACCAGCGAAGCAAGATAGACAATCACCGAAATATTAACCGAGCCCACACCGCGCAAAACAAATACTGTGGATGTGGTAATACCCCCAATTAAGTAGGAAATTCCTACAATCCGTAAAAACTCTGCTCCGGTTTGAATCACTATTGGGTCGGTAGTAAATACGGATAGTACTTGGGTGGGTAAAAGCATTGCCACACCCGCAAAGAAAAGCGATGCCAAAACAATAAAGCGATACATAAGGGATATAACGTTATGAATAGCGTCCTTTTCACCGCTGCCCCAATATTGGGCTATCAGCACATTGGCGCCGCTGCCCACACCAAAGGTAAGGAGTAAATATACAAACCCCATTTGATTTGCTATAGCAGCGGCAGAAAGCTCAATCTCCCCCAATTTACCCAACATAATAGTGTCGGCCATAGTTATGGCAAAGTTTATTAAATTCTGTGCTGCAATGGGTATGGCAATCAGTGCTCGG
>CAYNCW010000013.1:0-18050 GCA_964395635.1 uncultured Oscillospiraceae bacterium | reverse complement strand
AAGAGGGTATTTCTATAAAAAAGACAAAAAGAGTGTTTGGTGGACTTTCAGGCAACACAACAATTGTTTAGTCGCTAAATATTGTATTACAGCATCCTGTATTCTTTAAACACATTTTCTTGTGGCAACCAGTGAAGGGACTTTTCCAACATCACACCATACCTAGGATCCGAACCGTAGCTGTAAGTGGTTTTGATGCATAGCTCAACAAACCTGGTGGCTCTGTCCATGGCTATAGGCAGGCTATCTTGCCCCAGCAGTCCCCCTATCAGCACACTGGCGTACAAATCCCCTGTGCCGGGATAGGAAACCGGCACATATTCGCTGGCAACCCGCCAAAAGGTTCCCCGGCTGCGGTCATAGCCGATATTGCACAGGCTGCCGTCAGCCATCTCCACACCGGTGATGACCACAAAATCCGGCCCCAATTCCCCAAGCCTTGCCAGCAGGCTTTTGGCTTGTGTTGCGGATAATGGGGCGTATATATGCCCCTCTCCCAACAGCATATACGCCTCGGTTAGGTTTGGGGTGATGATATCCGCAATCCTCACCAGCTCCCGCATTCTCCGGCGGATATCCGGTGTGCAGGTGCGGTACGCCTTGCCGTGATCCCCCATCACTGGGTCCACCACATGCAAAGCCTTTGGGTGGGCAGCAAAAAAGGCAAGGCAGCTATCAATCTGCTCCACACTGCTGAGAAACCCGCTATAAACACATTCAAACTCCAAGCCAAGCTCTTTGTAATGCTCCAAGGTGGGCAGCAAGCTTTCGGTAAGATCCCGAAGCACCACCTCCCCCAATCCTCCGGTATGGGTGGAGAGCACAGCGGTGGGAATCCCACAAACCTGCACCCCCATAATGGAAAGGGTTGGCATAATCACTGAAAGGGAGCATCGTCCAAAGCCGGATAGGTCATGAATAGCTGCTACCCGTGGGGGTCTATTTTGCATGGGATATTCCTCCTGAATATGGTCTATGTAAAATATTCCAAAATATGTGCATAGTTTGCAAAATTCGGTAAATACTATCTCTGTTGCAGCACAGGGCAAATTTTCCTATTGTATATCGCCGTTTGGTGGACAAAATACCATTGCAACCAATATTCAACGGGAGGAATTTGCTAATGAACCGCAACAAAACAACCGCAGTACTCACCACCTGCTGCGTGGGCGTGGCTGCCGGTGCCGCAGCTTACATGATGGCCGGTAACCGCAAAAAGGTAAGCCGCCTGAAGAAAAACACCGGCAAGGCTTTGCGCCAGGTGGGTGGATTTATTGACAATGTCTCCTACATGATGCGCTAGGCATCAAGTATTCGAATTTTTCCTTAAAAGCAGAAAGCAGAAAATAGAAACGCAGCACCAGCCTGCTTTCTCATTTTCTGCTTTCTGCTTTTTCAAAACAGGTTTGGGCTATGCCTGTATCAGCTCATTTTTGCGCATATACCGCTTGGCACTTTGTATCAGTCTACGGTCATTTTCATAGGTTAGGTATTGGTAGGTTTGATCTAGGTCAATCCACCGTATCTCGCTAATTTCTTCTTCCTGGCGTTTTGTGCGGCTGTCCTGGGCAAAGCCCAAAAAATACACCACATCTTTTTTTATCCCCGGCCTGGGAGAATAGGATACCTGTTCCCGAAACCCTTCAAACAGTTGAATGGAAAGCCCCGTTTCTTCCTTTACCTCACGCAAAGCTGTTTGAACTTCGGTTTCGCCTTCCTCCACATGACCTTTGGGAAAGGACCAGTGCCCACCCATACGATGGCGCAGAATCAAGAGTTGCAATTTATCTCCATGCTTTCGGTACACCAAGGCACCACAGGATTTTTCCTTTGCCATTCACATCCTCCTATAGCCTTGCAAAACAAATAAAACCTTTTGCAAAAGGCTAGAAAACTCTAAAATATACTATAACATCTTTCCCCGAAATTGAAAAGAGCAAACAGGCACTATTTTACAGTTTTTTAGATATGTATTGAAAAATTCCCCTTGCGGCACTATAATGGTTAAAGAATTCGTATAGATGGAGGAACGCGCTTTATGGCTGAGCAAAAGAAGATGGTGGAGGCAATCACCGCAATGGAGGTTGACTTTGCCAAATGGTATACCGATATTATAAAAAAGGCGGAGCTGGTGGACTACTCCTCGGTTCGCGGCTGTATGATACTGCGCCCCTACGGCTACGCAATCTGGGAGCATATTCAGCGAATTTTGGACGGTATGTTCAAAGCTACCGGACATGAAAACGTGTATCTGCCCATGTTTATTCCGGAAGGGCTGCTGCAAAAGGAAAAGGACCATGTGGAAGGCTTCGCCCCGGAAGTAGCCTGGGTTACCCATGGGGGCAGCGAACCTCTCACCGAGCGCCTTTGTGTGCGTCCCACCTCCGAGACCCTGTTCTGTGAACACTACTCCCATATCATCAACTCCTACAGAGATCTGCCCAAGCTCTATAACCAATGGTGTTCGGTGGTGCGGTGGGAGAAAAACACCCGCCCCTTCCTGCGGACAATGGAATTCCTCTGGCAGGAGGGCCACACCATCCATGAAACCGCCCAGGAAGCCCAGGCAGAAACCCGTCAAATGCTCAATGTCTATGCGGATTTTGCTGAAAAATACCTGGCTATCCCAGTTGTGCGAGGCAAAAAAACCGATAAGGAGAAGTTTGCCGGCGCGGTGGACACCTATAGCATCGAGGCCATGATGCATGACGGAAAAGCGCTGCAAAGCGCAACCTCCCACTATTTTGGAGACGGCTTTGCAAAGGCCTTTGACATCACCTTTCAAAGCAGAGACAACACCCAAGAGCATCCCTTCCAAACCTCTTGGGGCATGACCACCCGGGTTATCGGTGCAGTGATTATGACCCACGGCGACAACAACGGCCTTGTGCTCCCCCCGGACATCGCCCCAATTCAGCTGGCTATTATTCCGGTTGCCCAACACAAAGAAGGGGTTCTGGAAGCTGCTGGTGCCCTTAGAGACCGTCTGGCTGCCAAATACCGTGTAAAGCTGGATGACAGCGACAACTCCCCCGGCTGGAAATATGCCGAGTATGAAATGAAGGGCGTGCCCCTGCGGCTGGAAATTGGCCCCAAGGATATTGAAAACAACCAGTGTGTACTGGTACGCCGAGATAACCGGGAAAAGTATTTTGTGCCGCTGGATCAGGTGGAGGACAAAATCGCCGAAGTGCTCAACCTCTACAAGGAGGCCATCTTCCAAAAGGCTGCGGAAAATCGTCAGAACCGCACCTATATTGCCACCAATATGGAAGAAATGAAAACCACTGCCGACACCAAGAGTGGGTTTATCAAATCCATGTGGTGTGGGGATCTGGCCTGCGAAGAGGCCATCAAGGATGTGGCCGGGCTCACCTCCCGCTGCATCCCCTTCCAGCAGGAAACTGTTTCTGACACCTGTGTGTGCTGTGGCAAGCCCGCTAAAGAGCTGGTTTTCTGGGGCAAAGCATATTAAAAAAACAAAGAACCTGACGCTTGCAACAGCGTCAGGTTCTTTTTGTTGTGTAGATTACTTGCAGGGGCTTTGTTTTTTCCCAGTTCTCAACCTTGCAAAGAATTCTTGTAGCAGCGCGGCACACTCCTCTTGCCGAACTCCACCCACCACCTGGGGCTTGTGGTTAAAGGGCAGTGTGGACAGGTCGGTTATCGACCCCAAACACCCTGCCTTGGGATCATAGGCTCCAAACACCACTCTGGGTATCCTGGCATTGATGATAGCCCCGGTACACATAGGGCATGGCTCTAGGGTGACATACAAAGTACATTCCCAAAGCCGCCAACCGCCCAGCACTTTACATGCGGCATCAATAGCCAATAGCTCTGCGTGGGCCAGTGCGGATTTATCCAGCTCCCGGCGGTTGTAAGTCTGCGCCAGCAAGGTTTCACCCCTATAGATTGCAGCACCCACAGGAACCTCTCCCAGGGCGGCGGCTTGCTTAGCCTGGGCAATGGCCACCTCCATGGCAAGATGGTCAAATTCCATACGCTCAGACTCCTTATTCAAAGTATAAAGCAGTGAACACAACGGTGACGATGAAAAACACAATGGGCATGGCAGATGAATAGAACAAAAAATGCTTTTGCCCCTCGGAAACCGGATACCCCGAGGGAATAACCCGAAACATGTTCTTCTGGGTGATAAGCAGATAGATAAAGGCTCCCAGCCCCAGCAGCACACACACAGCCATCCAGCAAACATTAAAGATCATAACCTGCTCGTCGGTGGCATTAAATAGCAGCAAATAGCTTACAGAAGCTAGGAAATTGTTTATAAAATGCATGATGATACCGGTTAGAAGGGAACCTGTTCGCAGCACAAAGTAACCGGCTACCAGGCCGAACAATAGGCTGGGGGGCCCTTGCACCAAATTGCCGTGGAACATGCTGAACAGCACCGCTGAAACCACCAGGGCAAAGCCATCTCCAAACCGGCGCAGCGACTGCATAATCACCCCTCTAAACAGCATCTCTTCCAATATGGCGGGCAATACTGCCACCGATATCATATAAAACACAATTGCTATAGGGTTTCTGGGTGGGGTAAAATCCGGAGCGATAGGCACCAGGCCAAATGCCATTTCCAAAAAGCCCGACAAAAAATTTGCGCTGAGGTTGCCAAAAACATCAGCCCCCAAAAACAAAAATATAGCAGGTATAAGTAGCGCCAGGCGCACCCTGCGCATAGGGAAAGCAACCTGGGTTGGTATGCGTATCCACCGCACCATCACGATACACGGTATGCCCAAGGAAAGGGTGTAATACAAAATATCGGTAAGTTGCTCAACAATTTCATGCCCCTCCACCAGTATCGTTTGGGGCAATAGTAGCTGGAGCAAAAATATAATAGCGGTAGAACAGGCAAGCATTAAAACAATGGATAACAGAAGACCACCGGCAACAATGTTGGCATTTTGCCGAATTGGCCGTTTGTAGGGGTTGACCGGTGGCATATAGTAAGGAGCCCCCGGATGCGGATACTGAGGCGGCCTATACCCGTTGCTCCCATACTGGTTGTAGTTGTTCATAATTCACCTCGTGATAATGGTTATATCTTTCAGTATAGCACATAGGGTGCAATCTTACCAGCCAGTATTGGGACCTTTGCCTTACTCCTATGTGGTTGGCAGCACTACAGCGGAACTAAAGATTAGGAAATTTCCCATTGTAATGCACTGTATTTTCTTGACACCACCGGTAAAGTAGCATACAATATTATACATTAGGTGGAACTATGCAAAATGGACTCCTCTATTTCCGCAAAAGATACCCACACTATATACACCTCTGTTACAAGAGGTTTTCGAGAGCCGGGAGGCACTATATGCTCAACACCGCCAGAAAATTTCGCAAATCCATTATGCTCTTGGGGAAAGCCTTGCTGCTTGCAGCGCTTTCCGGTATACTGTTGCTGGTTTGGTATTTTGGATATCCCGATGCCATATATTATAATTTAGGTAACTATGTCGTATCCTTTTTGTATGTGGCTGTACTGCTGTTGTTTATCAATATTTACAACGCCTTTCGCATTGGGGTGCTGCGCCTGTGGGAGATTGTATACTCTCTGTGTCTTGCGGTGGTTATCTCAAACTCCATCGCCTATCTGCAGTTTTCCCTGATAGCCCGTGAGCTGGTGCCGTTGCCGCCTATGGGTCTTGCCACCCTTTTACAGATGTTGGTTAGTCTATTTGGGGCATGGTCGCTGAATAGGCTGTATTTCCAGCTGTATCCTGCCCGCAATGTCGTGGTGGTATGTCCTCTTGGGGAAAAATCCAGCGAGGACGTGATCCGAAAACTCAAACAGCGCAAAGAACGGTACCAAGTGTGTGATGTGGTGGATGCCAGCCTAGATTTTACCACCATAACCCAGCGTATCGGCACCTACAATTCGGTGATGCTCTGTGATATCGGCCCACAGCTGCGCACCCAGCTTATCAACTACTGTTTTCGCCGGAACAAGCGGGTGTATATCACATTGGGGCTAGAGGATATTTTAATCAACAATGCCCATAGCACGCAGTTGTTTGATACCCCCGCCCTGTACTGCAAAGGCACTGGTCCTTCCACCGAGCAGATGCTGTTTAAGCGGATGATGGATGTGCTACTTTCCGGAATTGCGCTGATACTGTTTAGCCCATTTATGTTGATTATCGCCATCAGTATTAAGCTGTGTGACGGTGGCCCTATATTGTTTACCCAACGGCGACTGACTATGGGCAACCGGGAATTTTCACTATACAAATTCCGCAGTATGGTGGTGGATGCAGAAAAGGCCGGCGCACAACTTGCTACAAAAGAGGATGACCGGATTACACCGGTGGGCAAGATCATCCGCAAGCTGCGTATGGACGAACTGCCTCAACTGGTCAATATATTTATCGGGGATATGTCCATTGTTGGCCCCCGCCCCGAGCGCCCGGAGATGATTCAGGAATACAACATTCAGGATTTTGATCTGCGCACCAGAATGAAGGCAGGGCTCACCGGATATGCCCAGGTGCACGGAAAGTACAACACCTCGCCGGAGGATAAGCTGAAGATGGATCTTATCTACTTGGAGCGATACAGCCTGCTGCTGGATATCCAGCTTATTCTAATGACCATTAAAATTCTGTTTATCCCCGAAAGCACCGAGGGTGTGGATAGTTAATATAGGAACTGGTATGACATTTCTGTTGTACATTTGGCAATAATACATCTATACTGCGCACAACTAGACAATGGAGGATTGCTATGTTTTGTCCAAATTGTAATGGCTTTATAACCGAAAGCAGTTTAATAAAAAGCAGAGTGAAAAAATTTGAGAACGCCGATATTGAATACGAAGCGCGCTGCCCCCTTTGCAGTGTAAAAATCGGTGTGATGTTTTGGGGAAAGCTCAATGTAGCCCAAGAGCTCCAGCATAAAATCGCCCGCCAATATCGGGCGGAGCAGGTGTCCTACGGTGGGCAGCAAGAGCCTGGGGCAATCGCTGCACAACCCACACCACAGCCTGAGGAAAAACCATATATGGACCCGCCCCCTTCCGGCAATCTTCTGGATCCCTTTGACGATGACAGCTCTGAGGATGCAAATGCGCCTGATTTTAGCAGCTATCAACAAAGCTATACCGATCAGCAGGATCTTTCCTCCATTGCAGAATCCCTCTACGCTCCGGACCAGCTTTCCGGCCATTATTGCCCCTATTGTGGCGGAGATTTGCCCAACGACGTCAACTTTCTCCCCCGGAGATACCGGCCAAAATAAGGGTTTGTAGTACAGAAAGAGAACCTTAAACAGTATACGACGGTGCAGGTTATCCTATACCCATGAAACTGTTATACTGTATATACCCATAGCCACAAAACCTATAACGGCGGACTGCTTGTACAAAATGCAGTCCGCCGCTTTTTTTGTAAGCTCTGTAGGTAACTACAAGCCCTCGCTACAAAGTCAAACTCTTCCCCTGCCAAGAATCACGCCTTGCCATCTCTTTGTCTATACTGTTAAGGATATACCGCTTATCCATGGCCCAAAGAGGTGCTATTAACTGGTCTCTTGGCGGATCCCCGGTGAGCCTCTGCACCACCACTTGGGGCGGTATCAGCTCCAACTGGGAGCAAACCAGATGGATATAGGTATCCCTGTCCGGAAGCTCCACCTCTCCCCGCCGATACATCTCCGCAATGGGTGTTCCTTGGAGGATATACAGCATATGCAGCTTGATGCTGTGGGGGTTAAGTGCCCCTACTGTTTTTACCGACTGAAGCATCCTCTCGGTGGTTTCGTGGGGCAGATAATTGATGAGATGCACACACACCGCTACCCCGGCCCGGGTAAGCTTATGGTATCCTTCCAGAAACTCCTGGTAGCTGTGGCATCTGTTTAGCAGCTGGGCAGTATCATCGAAAATGGTTTGCAGCCCAAGCTCCACAAGTAGAAAGGTTCGCCGAGAAAGTTCCGCCAGATACTCCACCACATCCGGCTGCAGCAAATCTGCCCGGGTGGCAATACAAAGCCCCGCAACATCCGGCTGGGCCAGGGCAGTTTCGTATAATGGACGCAGCACCGAAAGAGGCGCGTAGGTGCCGGAATGGGCCTGAAAGTAGGCAATACACTTTGCACCCGGCCATTTGCGCTGCAATACGGCGCGCTGCTGGGCATATTGCTGGGAAATTTGCATCTCTGGGGTTGGGGCAAAGTCTCCACTGCCCCGGCCAGAACAGTAAATACACCCGCCTGTTCCCTTTGTTCCGTCTATGTTGGGGCATGTAAAACCTCCATCCAAGGCCGCTTTGCCCACCTTGCAGCCAAAGTGACTGCGCAAATACCTGCTCCAGGTGTGGTATCGTTTGTTGTTTTCTCCATATACAAAAGGGTTGCCCGGCATACGGCCACACCTCCCCTATAAAATTGTACGCGGGTTCCCAGTCAAGGCCACACAGCCTTGCTTGGGGAACCCGCAGCTTTTTGCATTTAGATAACCAAGGCCCGAATCAGATTGCTGACACTGTTGTAAAGATCCTTTTTGTCTTGCCACATCACCACGTTGAGCTCGTTTGTGTTTACCTTAAGCTTGTGTTTTTGGGACTCGTGACAGGTAAGCACCGCCACCTTGCCCAAGGATAGCGCTAACGCATAGCAGAAATACGCCCCGCTAAAATTTTCCGAAAGGTCACAGATCACAAATTTGCTGCTTTTTACCTGGGCAATCATGGCGTAGCCAATTGCGTTATCCTGGCTTACCGAGCTGCTTTCAATGGCACGATAGCCACAGTCCTCCACCGCCTTACGGGCCGAAAGCCGCATGGCTACGCTCCATGTTTCCTCGGTGCGGGGGAATACCAAAAATGCATTGTGCTGCGAGGTTTGGGCATTTTGCAGCTCTGCAATTCTATCCCATCCCTTAGGGCTAATCACCACCCCACAAGGAAAAAAGGTGGACATAAAGTAGTTGATATCCACAAGCTCTGCTTTTTGCAGGGACTTTATCATATAGGACATGGCGTCGAAATCGCCCTTGGTGAGGTAAAAATACGGCCATACCTCCAGGCTATCTACTTTGAATTCCGCACCGGCATATCCGGAAAGTGTTGCCAAATTCAGAAGCACCATATCCATTCGCTCGCTAAAGGATTTTGGAAAGCGATTGACAATCTGATGAACAGTGAGCTGTACATAGTCTTTGTCTTGCTTTGCGTTATCGTAAGAAATAAACACCGTATCCTGCAGTTTTGCCAAATGGCGGCTTGCCAAAAAGGCCGCTACCTGGTGCACATTCTGTTCAACCTCTTGCATCGCCAGATCAGAAATAACAAACATGCCACAAACATGGCAATTGTATATGGTACGGCTGCTTCCCTCCTGCCTGTTGATAACCGCATTTGCCCCACAAAGCACACATTCAGGCATAGTTTCTCCCCCCAGTAAAAAGGCTTTGAGTTAATTTTACAGGATTTATAAGCGAAAAGCAAGTTTAGAGAGTAAATACCAATCATACATACCGCTTTTTTGCAAAAAATACAGATATCCAATTGTATTTTACGTAGATTTTACATTTCTGTGTTTGACATTTTACATTTCTTTATTATTATCAGTTTGCAAAGAAAAAACCTGAAAGTAATATCCCCTAATTTTATATGAGGTGAAAGTATGTTTAAAAAAGTATTTACAGCACTGCTGCTTGTGTCGGCAGTTACCCTTACCGGTTGTTCGGCAAACAAGACCACTACCAGTTCCTCTGCTCCCTCCGGCGCTGAGCCTGCTCCTGCATCCACTGCTGAATCCGCACCTGCCCCCAGCCCACAGGGCCAGCTTATCAGCGTAGCCGGTTCCACATCGGTTGGCCCGCTGATGGAAGAGCTTGTAATTGCCTATGAAGAAAAGGGCGGCACTTCCACCGTTGAGGTGCAACAGACCGGTTCTTCCGCAGGTATCACCGCCGCTATTGAAGGCGCTGCCGATATCGGCATGTCCTCCAGAGATCTGAAGGCCGAAGAAAAAGAAAAAGGCCTTGTAGACACCGTTATCGCCTTGGACGGCATCGCTATCATCGTTCACCCCGAAAACCCCATTGCAGAGCTTACCTCCCAGCAAATCACCGCTATCTTTAAGGGGGAAATCAAAAACTGGAGCGAAGTTGGCGGACAGGACGGCGAAATTATCGTTGTATCCCGTGAAGAAGGTTCCGGCACCCGGGGCGCATTTGAAGAACTGCTGAAACTCCAAGAGGAAGTGGAGAAGGATGGCAAAAAGGTTATGCAAAGCACCCTCACCGAAAACGCACTGTTTGAAAACTCCACCGGTGCCATTAAAACCACCACCTCCACCACCAAAAACGCCATTGGCTACATCTCTTTGGGCACCCTGGATGAGTCTGTTAAGGCTTTGAATGTAGACGGCACCCCCTGCTCTGTAGAAAGCGTAAAAAGCAAAGCTTACCCCATCGCACGGCCTTTCCTGGTATGCACAAAGGGGGAACCCACTGGTGCAGCTGCCGAATTTATCAGCTACATCCTGTCTGAAGATGGACAAAAGGTTGTTACCGACCACCACTACATCAGCGTTCTCTAAACCACAACTTCATTACTGCCGACATGCGGCAACCCAGCGGACGATAGAGGGCAGTTTACCTGCGACTTTATATCGTCCGCTCTCCCCTATCCGGCAAACCCCCCAAATTAGAGTCTGTATTTGCCAGCGGCAGCAGACGAAAGGAGTATTGTAGTGGAATCCACTCTTGAAAAAAATACAGAGATCCACGCTACCCAAAACAGCCCCGGAAAACCGCCCTTAACCTGGAACAAAATCGTGGAGGCTATCGCGAAATACGGTTTTTTTATCTGTGCCTTAACCTCGGTGGCCGCTTTGGTGGTAATCACACTGTTTATCTTTATGCGGGGTATTCCCGGTATTGCTGAAATTGGTTTGGGCAACTTTTTGTTTGGCTTAAAGTGGGATCCCCGTCAGGGCTTATACGGTATCTTTCCTATGATCGTATCCAGTTTTCTCATCACAGCCATGTCCTTTGTGGTGGGCTCCCTGGTGGGCAGGTGGACTGCTATCTATCTGGCAGAGTTTTGCCCCGGTTGGCTCTACCGTATTTTAAAGCCTATGGTAGAGCTGCTGGCGGGTATTCCCTCGGTTATCTACGGCTTTTTTGGCCTTGTGGTTATTGTTCCCTTTATCCGGGAGAATTTCGGCGGCCCAGGCAAAAGTATGCTGGCCTGTGTTGTCATCCTTTCCATTATGATTTTACCCACCGTTATTAATCTCAGCGAAGCCTCCATCCGGGCAGTGCCCCGCAGCTATTACGAAGGGGCTGTTGCTTTGGGCACAACCCATACCGAAGCAGTGTTCCGGGTAGTGGTTCCCGCAGCCAAAAGCGGCATCAATGCATCCTATATTCTGGGCATTGGCCGGGCTTTGGGCGAGACTATGGCGGTGCTGCTGGTGGCGGGCAACAACCCCAAGCTCACGGTGGACCTCCTCAGCCCGGTGCGAACACTCACCACCGGTATTGCCTTGGAGATGAGCTACGCCTCAGGGCTGCATCAGTCGGCGCTGTTTGGCATAGGTGCTGTTCTGTTTGTGTTGATCTTTGCTTTAAACCTCTTTTTGGCTGCAGTCATTAAAAAGGAGGCCAAAATATGAAAAACAACTATTCCACCATGCGCAAATTTAAGGGCACCCTGCACCTTATACAGGTATATGCAGGCATTGCCATAACCCTGGGCTGCTTTTTGGTGATAACCCTGCATGTCTGCATCAAAGGCATCGCCAGCCTCAAGCCGGAATTCCTCTTCACCATTGGCCGCCGTGCGGGAGACAGTTTGCTGCCTCCTCTCATTACCACCCTGATCATCATTGGGCTAACCCTGCTTATCGCGGTGCCGTTGGGGGTTGGCAGCGCTATTTATATCAACGAATATTCCAGCCCGGGTTCCAGGATGGTGAAAATCATCCGCACCACCACCGAATCCCTGGCGGGTATCCCTTCCATTGTGTTCGGACTTTTTGGATTTTTGTTTTTTGTGTTGTTCCTTGGCTGGTCTTGGTCGGTTCTAGCAGGTGTTTGCACCCTGTCCATCATGATTTTGCCTACTGTCATGCGTTCTACCGAAGAAGCACTGAAATCTGTGCCAGACAGTTACCGAGAAGCCAGCTTTGCTTTGGGGGCAGGAAAACTGCGTACCATTATAAAAGTCGTGCTTCCCAGCTCAATTTCTGGTATACTGGTGGCAGTAATCCTCAGTGTGGGCAGAATCGTGGGGGAATCCGCTGCGCTGGTATTAACTGCCGGAACGGTTGCCAAAATTCCCGCCAGCCTGATGAGTTCGGCTTCTACCCTATCGGTATACATGTATACGCTCACTGCCGAAGGTGCTGATTTTTCCAAAGCATATGCCACCGCTATTGTGCTGATGCTGTTGGTGTTTGGAATCAACCTGTTGGCAGGTTCGCTGGCCAAAAAACTGGGGAGGCAATAAATTTGGATAAGATAACAATACAAAATCTCAACCTGCATTACGGAGATTTTCATGCACTAAAAAATGTAAGCATTGATATCGCCGCCAATGAAACCACCGCCTTTATCGGGCCTTCCGGCTGTGGAAAAAGCACTCTGCTAAAATCTATTAACCGGATGAACGATCTGGTTGAGGGATGCAAGATCACCGGCCGCCTGCTATTGGACGGTGAGGACATTTACCAAATGAATGATGTACCCATGCTGCGCAAGCGGGTGGGTATGGTGTTTCAAAAACCAAACCCTTTCCCTATGAGCATCTACGAAAATATTGTCTACGGCCCTAAAACCTTTGGCATCCGGGACAAAGCCACCTTGGACGAAATTGTAGAGCGCAGCCTGCGCCAAGCTGCAATCTGGGATGAGTTAAAGGACCGGCTGAAAAAGAGTGCCCTGGGGCTTTCCGGCGGACAGCAGCAGCGGCTTTGTATCGCTCGATCCCTGGCAGTGGAGCCGGAAGTTCTGTTGATGGACGAACCCACAAGTGCTCTGGATCCCATCTCCACCACCAAAATTGAGGATCTTATCGGAGATCTAAAAAAGGATTACACCGTGGTTATCGTTACCCACAACATGCAGCAGGCTGCCCGTATATCGGATAAAACCGCTTTCTTTTTGTTGGGGGAGATTGTGGAATACGATGCAACCACCAACATATTTGCACATCCCGCCGATAAACGCACCGAAGATTATGTAACCGGCCGATTCGGTTAATCCCCGCTATTCCACCAAGAAAGGATTGAATGATAAATGCGTAACCAGTTTGAAAAACAGCTGAGCATATTACATGAAGATTTGATTCGTATGGGAACCTTGCTGGAAAAATCCTTGGAGAAGGTTATCCAGATTTTAAAAACTCCGGATGACGACACCATGAAGGATATTAAAGAGCTGGAAATCGAGGTTGATGAGCTGGAACGTAAGGTGCAGTCCCAATCACTGCGTATTCTGTTTACCCAGCAACCGGTGGCAGGGGATCTGCGTTCTATCTCCACCGCCCTCAACCTAATCACCGATATGGAACGCATTGCGGATCAAGCTTATGATATTGGGGAGATCTGCATGTTCTTTAAAGACAAGGAGCGCACTGTTCCCAAACCGGATCATCTTGTTTCCATGGTAAACAAGTGCATTAACATGGTAAAGGGCAGTGTAGATGCCTATGTTACCCAAAACCTGGCGGTGGCCAGAGATGTTATTGCCGCCGACGACGAGGTGGATGACTTGTTTTTACAGGTGCGGGAGGATATTATCGACCTGATTAACCAAAATCGCGCCAATGGTGAACAGGCCACCGATTATCTAATGATTGCAAAATACCTAGAGCGGATTGCAGACCATGCGGTGAACATTGCCGAGTGGGTAATCTTTAATATAACTGGGGAACACAAAAACCAACCCCTACTGTAAAATATGTTTTGCACCACTCTGCAGACTAACCTGTAAAACAAGGGGGATACCAGATTGGATAAAACAGCATTTATTGTAGAGGATGAGGAAAATATCCGAGACCTTGTGTCTGCTGTGCTTTCTTCTGCCGGATTTGCGCCCTCTGCTTTTGAAAGCGGTTCCGGGCTGTTTGTTCAGCTTGAACAGCAGTTGCCCCAGCTGATATTGCTGGATATTATGCTTCCGGGAGAATCCGGACTGGATATTTTGCGCAGATTAAAGGACGATACCCGCACCAAGGATATTCCGGTATTGCTCCTTACTGCCAAGTCCTCCGAGCTGGATAAGGTCACCGGCCTGGAGCTTGGGGCGGACGATTATATCGTCAAGCCCTTTGGGGTGTTGGAGCTGCTGGCCAGGATTAAGGCGGTGCTACGGCGGGTGCCTGCTGCGGCACCACTGAAACAACC
The DNA here is from genome assembly GCA_964395635.1 of uncultured Oscillospiraceae bacterium. Classification (GTDB taxonomy): domain Bacteria; phylum Bacillota; class Clostridia; order Oscillospirales; family Ruminococcaceae; genus WRAV01. The sequence goes on along the minus strand of CAYNCW010000013.1, from coordinate 3,668 downwards.
TGGGAGCATCCAGTACCGGGATCTCACCCTGGATACCTTGCAGAAATGCGTTTTTAAAGAAGGCAAGCAGCTACCCTTGACCTATAAAGAATACGAGCTACTTTTATACCTCCACAAAAACCGTGGTATTGTATTGTCTCGGGATCAGCTTTTGGAGCAGGTGTGGAACTACGGCTTTGAGATTGAAACCCGCACGGTAGATTCCCACATCCGCAGCTTGCGCAACAAAATTGGTGACAAAAAGGGCGATGATGCATACATAGTCACCAATCGTGGCTATGGGTATATGCTCCAGCGGGAGGATAGCTGAGTATTAAGCTGATACAGATTGATTTTCGGGCTGTTTATTCCACTGAGACTAGGTGCTGCTTACAGCCCTGCTTGGTGGGCTGGAGCAGCCTTTGATTATATACACAAGAAAGAAGCCAAGGGGTGAGTGGACAATATATGAAAAACAGAACACGCCGTTATCTGATTGCCGTGTCGGTACTTCCACTGCTGTTGCTTTCCATCATTACACTATTTTGGGTTAACCGCCAGGGTATCCGCTGGGCGGAAGAAAGCCTGGAAGGATATTTGAACACTGCAATCCACCTCACGGAGTTATCCACCCAGCCGGACAAGTATGTTAAAAACCTCTCTGAAGGCCTACCATCCCATGTGCGGATAACCTTGCTGGATGAGAATGGCACTGTTCTTGGGGATACCCATGCCGATTATGCAACAATGCCATCCCATAGCGACAGACAGGAATTTTTGCAGGCACAAAAAAATGGTCGCGGCACCTCGGTGCGTTATTCCTCCACCACCGGCCAGCAAACGGTATATCTGGCAAAGCCCTGGCAGGACAACTATATTTTGCGATTTTCCATGCCGGTGTCTGCCGCTCGGGACTTTCTTTATAGCTTCTTGCCGGTTTTGATTATTGGTTTTTTGGTGTTGGGCGTGTTTATCTCTATGCTGGTGGATAGGTTTGCCCGAAGAATCGCCGTGCCCTATGAGCAGATGCTTGTGTATATCGAAGATACCCTGCAGTCCGGGTATCAGGTAAAACCGGAGCTCTCCAGCCATGAAGAGATGCAGCCCATTATCCACTACTTCCACTACCTCTTGGAGCAAATATCCAGCCATATTGCTCAGGTTTCCGCAAAATCCACCGAAATTGCCAATATCACCAGCGCTATGGAAGAAGGCCTTGTCTTGTTGGATAAGGATTGGAATATTCTTTTGATGAACCGTCAGGCCTGCAAATTCTTACAGGTCCCCACCGAGGGATGGCAAACCAAAATCACCTACCTCTACCGCAGCGAGGAGTTTGCCAATGTGTTGGAAAACACTGTGGCCACCGGCATACGGGGTATTGCCGACATTCCCCAGGGGGAGAAGATTCTGCGCTTTTATGTAAACCCGGTGCCGGAAGGCGGCGTGGTTCTGCTGATAAGCGATGTCAGCGAGCTGGTGCATCTGGAGCGGATACGCAGTGAATTTGCCGCTAATGTATCCCACGAGCTGAAAACCCCTCTCACCTCCATCTCGGGGTTTGCTGAACTTTTACAGACAGGGATGGTATCCGAACCCCAAAAGGTGATGGAATACTCCGGCAAAATCCTCACCGAATCCCGACGCTTGGTAACCCTTATCGACGATATTCTCAACCTATCAGCACTGGAAAACGCTGTGTATGAACAGGCAGACCCAGTGGATCTGCGGAGTGTTTTTCGCTATACCCAGGAAATTCTCGCTCCCCAAATAGAAGAAAAGCAGATACGCTTTTCGCTGGAAGGCAGCCTATGGGTATGTGCTTCCCGGGATCATCTTTACGAGCTGGCGTTTAATCTGTGTGAGAACGGGATAAAATACAACAAACAGGGTGGCAGCCTTACCATCCACCTATTGCCCTATGGCTTTACGGTTACCGATACCGGTATCGGCATTGCCCCCGAGGATCAACTGCGTATCTTTGAGCGTTTTTATCGGGCTGATAAGGCTCGGAGCCGTAAAACCGGCGGCACAGGTCTGGGGCTTTCCATCGCCAAACACATTATGGCCCTCTATGGCGGCAGTATCAGGGTGGAAAGTGGTGAATGGGGCAGCCGATTTTGTGTAACCTTTCCTCCAGATCTCATTGGGGGAATCGGAGGTGCTGGCCAGCATGAAGTTGCGGATGAAGTGCAAGAACTGTGACCACGTGTATCTGATAGATCTTTCTGCCAGCGAGTATTTTCTACCTGCTCGCTGTCCCTCCTGTGGGTATCGGTACCAAAATGATGCTGCACTGCGCAAATGGCTGGCACAGGTAAAAGAAGCCTACGAATATGAGCAGCAGAAGAACAGCAAAGGATAGCCCTAACCGCACGTATAGATAAGAGCTATTGGCCGTAACCTTTTCAGGTATTGCGCCAATAGCTCTTTTGGTTTATCTGGTTACCAGTCCCATCTGGCAAAGGTAAAGCCCAGGTTTTGAATATTGTCTATTGCGTCTCCCAAAACCTCCGCGTTGGTTTTGGAAACGGCATGAAGCAGGTAGATTGCACCGGGGTGGGCTTTGTTTGTAATGGTATCCAATGCTTCAATGGTCAGAGGCTGGTTATCCACATCGTAGTCCTTATATGCAAAGCTCCAAAATACCGATTTGTAGCCAAGAGACTGCACAAGTGCCAAAACCTGCTGGTTAAATTCCCCCATAGGCGGGCGGAAAAGGTGCATTTCGTAGTAGAAGTTGTCCTTTACATAGTTGTGCAGCTTTAAGATATCCGCTGCTGCATCCTCCAAGCTCATATCCGGGAAGGATAGATGCTTGCAGCTGTGGTTGCCCAGAATATGCCCTTCGTCAATCATGCGCTGCACCAGTTCCGGCTGGGATTTGGCAAAATCCAATGTAATGAAAAAGACAGCTTTTACATTTTTGTCTTTTAGGGTATCCAAAATTTGGGGGGTAAACCCATTTTCATACCCTTCGTCAAATGTTAGGTACACCTTTTGGTTAGATGGAGCTATGAAATAGGCACTTAAATCGCCATACTTCTGCTGATAATTGGTGGCGCCTTCCGGGCGGCCGGTATCGTCGGTGGGTCCCCCAGAGCCCCAGCCCAATTTCTTCGTATCAAGAGCACCGATTTCCTTGAAATCGGTGCTCATTGCAGCTTTGGCAGATTCTTCTTCACGAATGCTAGACATGCTTTCGGCTAAAGAAGCTTCTTGCGCGCGCATACTGGTTCTGTCTGGGTTGGATTCATCTCCCCACAGATCCAGCTCTTCTTCCATCCTGCTTGTGGCATTTTCTGCGCCAGACGCGAAGTTTTCGATTCTGCTTTCCGCATTTTCTACGGCTTGGGAAACTCCGCCGGCTATAGAACTGCCTGGGGTGGGGGTGCTGCTTGTGGTTGTACCGGTGGTGTTACGGGACTTACAACCGGTAACCACCATCAACACCAGAACAAACACAAGGCAAAGCTTTGCGATTTTCATTGGTCTTTCCTCCATCTTACCATTTGTCGAGTTTCGGTATGGCTGCTGTCGGTGTGGAAACGCTATTGTTATAAATACAGTATACCATACCAGAAAAGCTAACAAACCATCCGGCCAATCAGCTTGATAGTATTTTGCTCAGCTTTTTGAAAAAAATCCAAAATAAGTAAAGGAATTTTTTTCCTAATTGAATACTCAGG
>CAYNCW010000012.1:0-19043 GCA_964395635.1 uncultured Oscillospiraceae bacterium | reverse complement strand
CAGGTCGGACGGAGGAAGCACTTCCGGTGGCGGTGGTGTAACGGATGGGATGGGGCGGTATGTAAGACCAAAATACTGCATAACACCTTTGGCAATTGCCGCCGCGTACTCCACTAGGTGCTCATCAAAGAGCTGGTTATCAATATCATTGATGATAAAGCCCATTTCCAGCAGCATAGATGGCATTTTGGATTCTCGCAAAACATAATAATTGCCGCGATTAACCCCCCGGTTGCTCTGCACGCCCACATCCACCACTTGATCCAGCACATTTTTTGCCGCAACTCCAGAGGTTCCGTCTGGCGCTGTAAGGTAGATAAAATTCTCCACTCCATTTGTCATGGGGGTGGGTTCTATGTAAGAGTTGCGGTGCAAGGATACAAACAGATCTGCGCCTGCTTGGTTGGCCATTTGAGTTCTTTCCTGAAGGGGAACAAACACATCGGTATCTCTGGTCATTAACACATCGACACCCTGGGCCAACAATTGCTTTTGCACTTCCAGGGCTAACCGTAGGTTGTCATCCTTTTCCAAACGTCCCTGTTCATTGCTGGCGCCGTTGTCCCATCCCCCATGTCCGGCATCCACAACAATCAAAAGTTTCCGTTTTGATTCCATATTCTCGGTTTCCTTTCATCGGTTTTTTCTAGTATATGAAAAGAAACGCTTATTTGTGTGCGGGTTTATCCATTAGTTAGTTTATTCCCAAGGTGTACAATAATGGCACAAGCAACGGTACTACAATTGTCAAGATTACGCCGTTTATCATGGCGATAATGGTGGTTTCTTCATCAGTGTACCTGGAAATGACCGGCAAGGTAACATCCATGGTAGTAGCACCCCCCGGTGCTATAGAAGGTAGTTTTCCAACATGTTTTGCCACAACAGGGATGATAACCAGGGATAAAATTTCTCGCAGGTTGTTGGATAAAAAGGACAACGCCGCCAGATGGGGTGCCCCCATTTCAGTAAACAGCCCTACAGCCAAGCTATAGTAACCGAGCCCCGCTGAGACAGCCGCAGATTCGTTCAGGGGCATCCGCAAGAAAAGTCCTGCTGCAATGCCACCAAGCACCGAGCCGATAACGGTGCCAAATGGCACCAAAATCACCCGAAATCGGAACTCTTTTAGCTTTTGCAGCACAGTTTTTTTACAGCCCACATCTACTCCGGCGCAAAACACCACAATGCCAAGCAAAACAGTAATTGCCATGGACATATTCCCGGTCCATGCTCCAGGCAGAATTAACCGTCCAAAAGCCAGCCCTATCAGCAAAAATAGAATTGGTAACATCATTGGGCTTTGCTCCTCTCCACAAGACGACAGAGCAAAAATACCACAGCCACGCTGCCTGCAATGGTGGTTAGGGCAAAGGTAATCCCTGCAATACCGATAGCCTGAATATTCTGCCAAAAGTCGGCATTTCCGCCCAACCATGCCCCCATAACAAACAAAAGGCCGATGGTTGCAGCGGATTGCACCTTACCCACAGCCTTAATCAGCCTTTGATCTGTTTGGCGCGGAATTATAAAATAGCCAAACAAAATACCAGACAACATTAAAAACAAGATTAAGTACATGATGATCCTCTTTTCTCGCCTAATCCTAGATACCAAATAACAGCAAAGAATTTGTGCGCTTAGTTGGCGTTTAGTATCAGCAGCGATGCTGTTGTTCATAAAAACATACCAAACCGCGCTCCAAAAGAAGCGCGGCAGCTTGTAGACATAATTTTGCCGCAGCAGTTTAAATTTGTCGAAGGGGCAATTCACTTGCGCCCGAAAGACACTATAACCTGCTTCAGTACGCGGAACCGGGGAAGTATTGAGGGGGCATTGGATGCCCCCTCAAAGCGTGTCGACTTTATGTCGACCGCTCCCGTGCTGCAAAAGAAGCGCAGCTATAATGCTTTATGTGTATCTACATTATATGTTTTTACAAGCTTTTTTGTCAAATACTTTACAATACGACAATTCTGTATTATAATGCAACTGTACCATATTTTTGTAAAGTTGAATACATAGGCTGCAAGGTTACATTTCAATGTATGAAAAGGGAAGCAGGTGCAAATCCTGCGTGGTCCCGCCGCTGTAAGTGTTGAGCCGATTTCCACATATGCCACTGGGCCCATTGGGTGCGGGAAGGTGGGAAAGCGGTGATGAAACACAAACCAGAAGACCTGCCTTGCTGCCATTGGTTTTCCCAATCTGCGAGGACGGCTTTGGGGCTTTTCGGTATCATTACCGATCTAAAATCCCACTCCTGCGCATCTTCTGCGCAGGAGTTTTTTATTTGCAAACAATGCAAGATCCCAGGCGTCCAATACACTGCCATAAATGGCGACAACAGGTCTACCACATCTCATACCAAACACCAGCTAACATCATCAACTTTTTGCAGCTTGTTTTCAACCTGACTGAATTGACCACCTTGTTAGTCGAAAACATCCTCGCAAATTGAGATTTAACTGTAAGGTAAAACCCTTATTGGAGGAAAAGCAGGTGCGACGTCTGGAAGAATACATAGTCAGAAATGGTAAACGTTTACGGTTGGGGTATACCACCGGCTCCTGCGCGGTGGGTGCTGCGGTAGCTGCGGCAAATATCTTGCTGGGCAATATCGTTTCCACCGTATGGGTGCATACACCAAAAGGTATATTGCTGGAGCTGGATATTGAACAGGTGGTGCAAACATCCGGCCAGGTGTTTTGCACGGTTCAAAAGGATAGCGGTGACGACCCGGATTGCACCAACGGTATATTTATTTCCGCTACTGTGTCCAAAATTCCTACTGGCATCCGGATAGAAGGGGGCAAAGGCATCGGTCGAGTTACCAAACCGGGGCTTGCCTGCAAGGTGGGGCATGCTGCCATCAATCCCGGGCCTATGGCCGCTATTGGTGCAGCCTTGGAACAGGTATGTGGGCAACTTGGCTATACAGGTGGTCTTTTGGTAACAATCTCTGCTCAAGACGGTGAAATTATTGCTCCAAAAACCTTTAACCCCCGGTTGGGTATAGTAGGGGGCATTTCCATTCTGGGCACTACAGGGATAGTAGAACCCATGAGCAATGGGGCACTGATAGACACCATACAGGCAGAGCTTTCTATGCGCAGACAGGCGGGAGAAGCCACATTGCTTCTTACTCCCGGCAACTACGGGCTGGACTTTTTGCAGCACCAGTTTACACTTCCCCCAGAAAGGGCGGTTCGTTGTTCCAACTTTGTGGGGGAAGCGCTGGATTATGCTGTGTATTTGGGGTTTCCCCAGATAGTGCTGGTGGGGCATTTGGGCAAGCTTGTAAAGCTGGCTGCTGGAATTATGAACACCCACTCCAAAATAGCCGATGGCAGGATGGAGATTATTGCCGCCCACACAGCTTTGCAAGGGGGCAGCCAAGCTCAGATAGCTCAGCTGTTGGACTGTGTTTCGGTGGACTGGGCCAACCATCGGCTAAAGGAGTGGGGACTAGACCAACCGGTGTGGGATAGTATAGCAGAGAAAATAGCCTTCCACCTGAGCCATCGGGTGGGGGGAGGAGTACAAACAGCATTTGCCGGGTTTTTGCAGGACGGTATGGTGGTGCATTCACAGAATCTACATACCATACTTAACCAGATGCAGCCCGGCGGAATAGGAGATCAGCAGTGAAAGGTACAGTATACGGCGTGGGGGTAGGTCCCGGAGATCCGGAACTCCTCACCTTCAAAGCGGCACGGATCATCAGCCAATGCCCGGTGGTGGCGGTTCCACATACCGGCACCGAAAAACACATGGCACTGGAGATTGTACAGCACCTCCTAAAGGATCAGGAGATAGTATATTGTCCCCTGCCTATGACCAAGGATCCCCAGGTGCTGGATCAAAGCCGAGAGGAATCAGCGGAGCATATCTGTCGATATTTAGAGCAGGGGAAGGATGTAGCCTTCCTCACTATCGGGGATCCGGGGGTTTACGCCACCTACAGCTATCTGCATCGGCGGATAACCAATAAAGGGTTTGCTGCCAAGATTGTACCGGGGGTGCCGTCCTTTTGTGCAGCTGCCGCAGCTCTTGGCAGGTCGCTGTGTGAAGAAAAACAGCCACTGCATCTGCTTCCTGCTTCTATGGAGGATCTGCCCCAAGGGCTGGATCTGGGCGGTACTAAGGTGGTAATGAAGTCTGGCAAGCAGCAACAAGCAGTTATGGATCTTTTGGAACAAAAACAGCTTTTGTCCCGCACTGCTTTGGTTGAGCGGTGTTCCCTTCCGGAGCAGGTAGTAATTCCCAAGCTTACCCAGCCGGTGGATACCGGTTACTTTACACTGCTGATTGTAGGGGAGGATGACCAATGGTCTACTTTGTAGGAGCAGGTCCGGGTGCAGTGGATCTTATAACCGTACGGGGAAAAACGCTTTTGGAAAAGGCGGATGTGGTGGTATATGCAGGATCTTTGGTAAATCCCGCACTGCTAAACTGCTGCAAACAAAGTTGTAAAACTTACAACAGTGCCGGCATGACACTGGAAGAGGTTTTGGAAGTGCTGATATCCGCCTCTAAACAGAACCGGCTGGTTGTGCGGTTACATACCGGTGATCCGTCTTTATACGGAGCTATTCGAGAACAAATGGATGCTCTGGACAAAGTGGACGTATCCTATGAGGTGGTTCCTGGGGTCAGCTCCTTTTCTGCTGCTGCCGCCGCATTACACGCGGAATACACCTTGCCCGGGGTGAGCCAGAGCTTAATCATTACCCGAGCTGCGGGACGCACGCCGGTTCCGGAGCGGGAAGAAATTGCGCTGATGGCTGCCCATCAAACCAGCATGGCTATATTCCTCAGCAGCGGCCTATTGGATACCCTCTCCCAAAGGCTACAGGATGGGGGATATGCACCGGATAGCCCGGCTGCCATTGTGTATAAAGCCAGCTGGCCGGAACAAAAGGTATTCCGCACAACGGTGCAAGATCTGCCCCAGGTGGCGGCAGACAACAATATATCCGGAACAGCCCTTATTTTGATTGGCGGGTTCCTACAGGATACATATGATCGGTCCCAGCTTTACAACCCTGCTTTTGGACATCAGTTTCGGGAGGAAACGGTGTAATGTTTACCCATATAGTGGCCTTCACACGGGGTGGAGCTAGGTTGTGCTCTGATCTTATCCACAAGCTGGGGTCGGACTGCGCCGGGTATGCACCGGCAAAATACTGCGATTTCCAAAGCCTGACCCCTTTGGAGTGCCCGGTTACAGAATGGGCTGCCCAACGCTTTACCAAAGGGGATGCCCTGGTGTTTATCGGTGCGGCGGGGATTGCCGTGCGCTCAATAGCGCCTCTTGTAACAAGCAAAGGCACCGACCCTGCGATTGTATGTGTGGATGAAATGGGGCGTTTTGTCGTGCCACTGCTATCCGAACACATCGGGGGTGCCAATGCTTTGGCTGAGAATCTGGCTACGTTGCTTAATGCACAGGCTGTGCTCACCTCTGCTACCGATGTGCGGCAGGTGTTTTCAGTGGATACATGGGCAACCCAAAACAATTGTGTTATAGAGGATCTTACTCAAATCAAGCATATTTCAGCCACACTGTTGGACGGAGGCACTGTTGGACTAATCACCGATTTTCCTATTGAAGGGCCGCTTCCCGCTGGAATTGAAGTATCCTATACCCCTCAATGTGGTATCTATATATCCTTACAGAGCAAACAGCCTTATTCCAAAACACTGCATCTTATCCCTAAATGTTTGCGTATAGGTATCGGTTGTCGCAAGGGGGTTTTGTTTAGTCAACTAGAACAGCATCTGTTAAAGGTTCTAGAGGAGAACAACTTGCCAATACAGGCACTGGAAAGTGTAGCTACCATAACCTTAAAGGAGCGAGAGCCTGCTATATTGGAGCTCTGCAAACGGTATAGTTTGCCACTGAACACCTATAGCTCCCAACAGCTTATGCAGGTGCAGGGAACCGTCTCCACCTCACAGTTTGTGATGGATGTTACGGGCGTAGATACAGTTTGTGAACGTGCAGCATTGTACCACGGGGGCACCCTGTTGGTTCCCAAAACGGTCGGAAATGGGGTTGCCATAGCGGTGGCACAGATGCCATGGAGGGTATGCAATTGTGTATAGTAATGGCCGGGATTGACCACAAAACAGCAGAAATTGCACAGAGAGAACCCTTTTCCTTTACCGCAGATCAAGCCGGGGAGCTGGCAGCCCAGCTGCGTCGAGAATGTGGGGCAGATGGCTGTGTGCTGCTTTCTACCTGCAATCGCACCGAAATATACCTATCTATTTCCCACAGCATCTTGCCCCATCCGGGGCAGCTGTTGTGCAACAGATTGGGCTTAAGCCAATACACCCCTCACTTTGCCCTGCGGGAAGGCCGTGCTGCACAGCGTCATTTAATGATGGTGGCAGCAGGACTGCGCTCTTTGGTGCGCGGGGAAGACCAAATATTGGCCCAGGTGAAAACAGCCATTGACATGGCCAGAGAATACGGTGCTACCGATCCGGTGCTGGAAACCTTGTTTCGCACTGCTATCAGTGCAGCCAAAAAGGCGCGAACCTTAGCGCCGTTAGCACCGGTAGAGCGGAGCACCGCCCATAGAGCTCTGGAGGTGTTGATGCAGCACACCAATTTATCCGGTAAACAGGCGTTGGTTATTGGTAATGGCGAGATGGGCAAGCTGATGGCAGAGCTGCTTTGCAGCGCAGGCTGTGGAGTTACCATGACCCTTCGCTCCTATAAACGGGGAGCTGCTGCCATTCCGGCAGGCTGCAGCTGTATCCCCTACGAAGAGCGATACACCGTTCTGCCAAGCTGTGATATTTTGGTGAGCGCCACAGCAAGCCCCCACTTTACAGTTCGTCGGCAGGAGCTGCTGAACTATAAAAAAATCCCACCCTACATGGTGGATTTGGCAGTGCCCAGAGACATTGAACCCGAGGCAGCAGCCCTTGCTGGCAAAGGCTGCTGGAACGTGGATAATCTGGGCGGGAACAAACCCAGCCAAGAGAGTGCCAAAAAGCTGATGGTAATCAAAACAATTCTGGATGAATATACGGTGCGGTATGAGAAGTGGCACAGTTATCGTTCCAAACTCCATGCTGAAACTGTGGGATAAACCGCCCAAAAAGGAGCATTACATATATGAAACTGTACGTAGTAGGTATCGGGCCGGGAGAAGCGGCCCAATTAACCCCCAAAGCCGCCGCTGCGTTAACCCACTGTCAGGTGGTTGCAGGATACTCCCTGTATCTTTCTCAAATCGAGCCTCTATTGGAGGGCAAGGAGCGGATTGCTACCGGCATGACCGGTGAAGTAGAGCGATGCAGCTTGGCTATTCAGGCGGCGCTATCCGGCAAAACCGTGGCAGTGGTTTCCGGCGGAGATCCGGGTGTTTACGGCATGGCAGGACTGGTGCTGGAATTGGCGGCAAGCCATCCTACCCTGACAGTAGAGGTGATTCCCGGGGTTACAGCTGCCACTGCAGCAGCTGCGGTGCTGGGCGCACCCTTGGGCCACGACTTTGTGGTAGTCAGCCTCAGCGATCGGCTTACCTCTCGGGGCAGCATCGAACAACGGCTGCGCCTTGCAGCCCAGGGGGACTTTATCATTTGTATATACAACCCTGCCAGCCATACCAGACCAGACACCCTGCAGTGGGCCTGTGATATTTTGCTAAAAGAGCTGGTGGATACCACCCCCTGCGGCATTGTTCGCCAGGTGGGCAGAGAGGGAGAGTCCTCAACTATTTTAACCCTCAGACAACTGCGAGATACAGCTGTGGATATGTCCACCACTGTAATAATAGGCAGCCGCAGCACCAAGGTGTTGGGTAACAGATTGGTAACCCCCAGAGGCTATCGGGATATATGAAACAGCTTGTTGTATTTGCCGGCACGGTGGATGGTCGGCTGCTGGCACAGCGGCTTTCCGGCTTAGGGATCCCCATCCTGCTGTGTGTAGCTACCGAGTATGGCGCCCGGCTGGCCAAAGAGGGGCTTTCCGGCGCTACGGTGCGGGAAGGCCGCATGTCCTGCACGGAGATGCAGGAGCTGTTTAACCAAACACAGCCCTCTATGGTGGTGGACGCTACCCACCCCTATGCCAAAGAGGTGGGAAAAAATATCCGCTCTGCCTGTGAAACCTGTGGCATACGGTATCTGCGCCTGCTCCGCACCGGCTGGGAGCAGCAAAGGGAGCTACAGGCAGTAGATACCATGGAACAGGCAGCGGCATTTTTAGCAGACCATCCCGGTAAAGCCCTGCTTACGGTGGGCAGCAAAGAGCTTGCGGCATTTACAAAAGTGCCAGACTATCAAAAGCGGCTGTTTGCCAGAGTATTGCCTTCTACCCAGGTAGTAGAGGCATGTACTGAAATGGGATTTTGCGGCGCCAACCTAATTGCCATGCAAGGGCCATTCAGCCATGAACTGAATGCAGCCATGATTCGCCAGCTGGGTGTAAGTTGGCTGGTGACCAAAGATTCCGGGGAAGTAGGCGGATTCTATCAAAAGCTCTCGGCTGTTGAGGAGACAGGTATACAGATGCTCCTGGTGCGCCGTCCTATACAAGAGAGCGGTTATTCCCCAGAGGAGATGGAAAAAGAGGTTTGTGAGGCCTACAACGTTTCTGCTACCCTAATTAGCGAAGAAAATCCCAAAGCGCATCCCCGTTTTCCATTGTTTGTAGACATTGGCGAAATGCCGGTAACTGTGCTGGGGGGCGGCAAGGTAGCAACCCGCAGAGTGGGCACCTTAGTTGATTGTGGCGCAGTGGTTACAGTAATAGCGCCCCAAATCACAGCTGAGCTGCAAGAGTTGGCCAAATCAGGGGTAATTTTTCACCACAATCGGGAATACGCCCCCGGAGATTTGGCAAAGACAACACTTGCAGTGATTGCCACAGACTCCCCACTGACCAATATTCAGGCCACAGAGGAAGCCAAACGTTTAGGTATACCCCACAGCACAGCTTACCACCGAGACAAGGGCAGCTTTTGGTTCCCTGCCTTACTACATCAAGATAACCTTGCAATTGGGCTTGTTTCTGTAGATGGGGATCATATAAAGGTACGCCAAGCAGCTGAGAAAATTCGCAGAAAGTTAGGAGAAACACAATGAAGCAGGTGCGCATTGGTACCAGAGAAAGCGCTTTGGCTATGAAACAGGCCGAAATAGTGGCAAGAGAAATAAAAGCCTACGCACCCGACATAGAGACCATACTCGTACCCATAAAGACCACCGGGGATCTGCTCATCAACCGCCCGCTGGAGTCCATTGGGGGCAAAGGTGTTTTTGTGAAAGAGCTGGATCAGGCGCTGCTCAACGGCATTGTGGATATTTGTGTACACAGCCTAAAGGATCTACCCACCCAACGCCCCAATGGCATCTGCCTTTTAGCGGTGGGAAAACGGGAAGACCCCAGAGATGCCATGGTATTCCCCAAGGGTATGCAAAAAGCCCTGCCGGATAAGCCGATCGGCTGCTCCAGCCTGCGCAGAAAGGTACAGCTGCAGATGCTTTATCCCAACTGTTGGGTAGAACCTATCCGGGGCAACGTGCTTACACGGCTGGAAAAGCTGGATAGGGGTGATTACGGCGCACTGGTATTGGCAGCAGCAGGGCTCAAACGCTTGGGTCTTACCAGCAGAGCCTATAAATTCTTTTCCTACGATCAACTTATCCCCGCATGTGGACAGGGCATTATTGGGGTTACCGCTTTATCCGGCACCCAACACCCCTATTTGGCCGGATTCCACGATTTGGATACCTGGGACATAGCCCAATGCGAAATGGCATTTTTGCATACTCTTGGCGGTGGCTGCACTTCACCGGTGGCAGCACACGCCAGAATTATTGGGGACAGAATCCACTTGCTGGGATATGTGCTGGACAAAAACGGTCAAAAGATCTCCCATACATTCTCGGGAATGCAGTCACAGGCAGTATCTTTGGGGGTAGGCCTTGCTGCATACCTGCAAGAGGAGGCGGATGCCAATGCCTAAGCTAGGCAGAGTCACCCTTATTGGTGCGGGCCCGGGTGACCCGGGGCTGTTTACCCTGCGAGGACTAGAAGAACTCCAACAAGCCGACACAGTCCTGTTCGATAGGTTGGTGGGGGAGGAGATTCTAAAGCTGATCCCCCCAGATGCTCGCCGCATTGATGTGGGCAAACAAAGCGGGAACCACACCTTGCCTCAAGCAGAGATAAACACCCTGCTGGTTACCGAAGCCAAAGCTGGTAAACGGGTGGTGCGATTAAAAGGCGGCGACCCATACCTGTTTGGTCGGGGTGGGGAAGAGCTGGAGCAGGTTGTTGCTCAAAACATTCCCTTTTCAGTGATTCCAGGCATTACCTCAGCGCTGGCGGTACCAGCCTGGGCAGGTATTCCGGTAACCCACCGGGATCATGTGTCCTCGGTACATATCATCACCGGCCATGGCAAAGAGGATACAGCACCCCGGATCGATTTTCAAAGCCTAGTTGCCACCGGAGGAACCTTGGTGTTTCTTATGGGGGTTTCTGCATTAGAGCATATCTGCCGTGGCCTTTTGGAAGCAGGACTTTCGGGGGATATGTCGGCAGCTCTTATCCAAAACGGCACCCGACCAAACCAGCGCAAGCTGCTGGCTACAGTATCCCAAATATCTGCAAGAGCCAGAGAAGAGGAGATAGGCTCCCCAGCCGTTTTGGTTGTGGGTACAGTATGTGCTTTGTCCCCAAACTTGGACTGGGTATCCCGCCAACCCCTATGGGGTAAAACTGTACTGGTTACCAGGCCCCAGTCTGGCCGTTGCCGTTTGGGGGACAAGCTGGAGGCTTTGGGGTGTCAGGTTCTACGATACCCTGCCATTGCCCTGGAGCCGTTGGAAACCAAAGACATATGGCCTACCATATCCCAGTATAGTTGGGTTGTATTTACCAGTGCCTATGGTGTTAATCTGTTTTTCCAGAACCTAAAGCAAAATAAGGTGGATATCCGCAGCTTGGCAGGCATTCAATTCGCCGCCATTGGCATCCGCACCGCCCAAGCGGTGGAAGAGCATGGCATATTGGTAGAGTATCTGCCGGATGTCTACGATGCTGCCCATCTTGCCCAAGGCCTTACACAGCGGGTACAGCCAGGCCAACAGGTGCTTTTGTACCGTGCTGAGGCAGGAACCCGGGAACTACCGGAAACTTTGTCCCGGCAGGGCATCGCCTTTACTGATACAGCAGCCTACAGCACAATAGAAGCTCCGGAAGACAGCGAGTCCCTACAGCAGATGCTCAGCTCCCAGCAGGTAGACCTTATCACCTTTACCAGCGCATCGACTGTAAGCGGATTTATGCAAGCTGTGGGGGCTGGCTTTGATACCAGTGTGTACACCGCTGTGTGTATCGGGGAGCAAACCGCAGCCTGTGCTAGGGCACAGGGCTTTTGTGTAATCGTGAGTGAAACTGCCACCTTTGACAGTATGGTGGATACTATATTGGAGCACCTGCACAATCAAATGACCCTATCAAATACATAAGGAGGGATGGCGTATGTTTCTGCCCAATCGTCCCAGACGCTTGCGCCGCACACCGGTTTTACGCAGTCTTGTACGGGAAGTGCGGCTCAGCCCCTCGGCGCTGGTGTACCCATTGTTTATTCGGGAAGGTACCGGAATTCTGGAGGAGATTCCCTCCATGCCGGGACAGTACCACTACAGCCCCGATACCGTTGCAAGAGGCATTGAACAAGCATTGTCTACCGGGGTTAAATCCTTTCTGTTGTTTGGCATCCCTAATGTAAAAGATGAACAAGGCAGCGGTGCCTGGGCAGAGCAAGGGGTGGTGCAGCAGGGGATACGTGCAATAAAGGAGCAGTATCCGGATGCTTTTGTAATCACCGATGTCTGTCTGTGCGAGTACACAAGCCACGGCCATTGTGGAATTCCTGCAATGGGCACGGTGGACAATGACCAAACTTTACCGCTACTGGCAAAAACAGCACTGTCTCAGGTGCAGGCGGGAGCGGATATGGTGGCTCCCTCGGATATGATGGATGGGCGTGTAGGGGTAATCCGCGCTCAGTTGGATGAAGCCGGATTGGATCAAACCCCTATTATGAGCTATGCCGCAAAGTATGCCTCGGCATTTTACGGCCCTTTCCGAGAGGCAGCAGGTTCCGCCCCGGGTTATGGTGACCGTAAAGGGTACCAGATGGATCCCCACAATGCCCGAGAAGCCGTATTGGAAACCATGCTGGATTCTCAGGAAGGAGCGGATATCCTGATGGTGAAGCCTGCTCTTGCATATTTGGATGTGATCCACCAGGTGGCCTCTCAATCCCTGCGGCCGGTGGCGGCTTACAGTGTCAGCGGGGAATATGCCATGATAAAATCCGCTGCTAAAGCAGGATTGTTGGATGAGTACAATGCCATGTGCGAATCTGCCGTGGGGATATTTCGGGCAGGAGCGGACATTTTGATCAGCTACTATGCCAAAGAACTGGCAGCAGCAATTGTAAAGGGGGATATAGGCTAATGACTTCTCAAGCTTTGTTTGCCGCAGCCAAAGCATACATTCCCGGGGGTGTCAACAGCCCGGTGCGTGCCTTTGGCAGTGTGGGCATGGAGCCCCGGTTTATCCAGCGATCCCAGGGACCTTATCTGTGGGATGTGGAAGGCAACCAGTATTTGGATTATGTTTGTTCCTGGGGCCCGATGATTTTGGGGCATAATCACCCCAAGGTACGTGAGGCAGTACAGCAGGCAGCGGAAAACGGCCTAAGCTACGGCGCTCCCAGCCCGTTGGAGGTGGAGATGGCCCAGTGCATAACCCGCATTGCCCAGGTGGAGATGGTGCGGATGGTCAGCTCCGGCACCGAAGCGGTTATGACCGCCCTGCGTCTGGCTCGTGGGTATACCCGCAAAGAGAAGATACTCAAGTTTGAGGGCTGCTATCATGGTCACAGCGACAGTATGTTGGTAAAGGCAGGATCCGGAGCCCTTACCGGTGGGGTTCCTAGCAGTGCTGGTGTACCCAAGGGTGCTGCTGCGGATACCCTAACAGCGGTCTATAACGACCTGGACAGTGTGGAAGCGCTGTTTGTCGCCAATAAGGACAAGGTAGCGGCGGTGATAGTAGAACCGGTGGCTGCCAATATGGGTGTAGTGCCCCCTGCGCCCGGTTTTTTGCAGGGGCTTCGGGAGCTTTGTAATCGGTATGGAGCGCTTCTGATATTCGATGAGGTGATCACCGGATTCCGGTTGGGGCTAGGCGGTGCACAGGCGTATTTTCAGGTGCAAGCGGATCTTACCACCTATGGCAAGATCATCGGGGGCGGGATGTCGGTAGGCGCTTTGGGCGGCCGCCGAGAGATTATGGAGCATTTGGCACCGATTGGCACGGTATATCAAGCCGGAACTCTGTCCGGCAACCCGGTAGCTATGGCGGCAGGGCTTACCCAGCTTCAAATACTGGAGACCCAGCCCATGGTATATACACAGATAGACACTGCCGCACAACAGCTGGGGTCAGGGCTTGTGGCAATACAGCAGCGCACTGGCCTGCCAATAGTAGTTAACCAGATTGGCTCCTTGTGCTGCGCCTTTTTTACAGGCGAACCGGTAACCGGCTATGCGCAGGCCACCAGCAGCGATACAAGCCGGTATGCCCGGTTTTTTGCCGGTATGCTTGGCCGTGGAGTTTACCTTGCGCCGTCCCAATTCGAGGCTATGTTTGTCAGCGCTGCCCACACCCCGGAGCATATTGCCCAAACTCTGGCGGCAGCGGAAGAAACCTTACAGGAAATTGCAGCAGAGGAGAGGGTATCATGAAGGGGATTTTAATCTTGGCCCATGGGAGCAGAGCAAAAGAAACCGAAGCCACCTTGGAAGCAGTGGTGGCTATGGTGCACAAACAACTGCCCAACCAACCAGTACAGCTTGCCTATATGGAATTTGGCTCCCCCAGCTTGCCCCAGGGGCTTAGCCTGCTGGTAGAGAAAGGCTGTGATGAAATTGCCATTGCCCCCTACTTCTTATTTGACGGCATCCATATCCGGGAGGATATTCCCGGAGAGATTAAAGCTTTTAGCCAAAGTCACCCCAATATTCAGATAAGCTTGGGTAAAACCTTGGGTGCGGATCCCAGGCTTGCAGAGATACTGGTGGATCGGATACGAGAGAGTGTGTAGGCTATGGGACAATTAACCATTGTTGGCGGCGGCCCTGGCTCGGTGCACTGCCTTACCGGTGAAAGCATAGCAGCTATCCGCCAAAGCCGCCGCCTGTTTGCGCCGCCTCGTTTAGCGCAAAGTCTAAAAGAGTTGTCTGACTGTATTAAGGCCGCCACCCTGGAAGAAATGCTGATTGCTTTAGAAGCAGATACCTCCGACGCAGTTGTGGTGGTGTCAGGGGACACCGGCTTCTATAGCTTTACAAAGACTCTGCTATCCCGACTGGATAGCAGGTACCACATCACAGTGCTGCCGGGTATCAGCTCTTTACAAACCTTCTGTGCCCGATTAGGCAAACCTTGGGAAAACCTGGAGATTATCAGCGCGCATGGTGCCAATCCCGGTGTGGTGGGGCCGGTTACCTATTGTCCCCGCACCTTCTTTCTCACCGGGGGGAAAGGCTCGGCCAATCAGGTTCTTGCGCAGCTTTGCACTGCCGGTTTGGGGGATTTACAGGCCCATGTGGGTGAAAACCTAGCGGCTCCTGATGAAAAGGTGCAAAGTGGCAGTGTGGCCGCACTCTCCCAGGGAGATATAGGGGCATTGGCTGTGCTTATGGTGGAAAACCCCACTCCCACAAACCGCTTTACCCGCCTGCGGGACAGAGCATTTATTCGGGGCAAGGTGCCTATGACCAAAGAGGCGGTTCGGATAATCTCCACTGCCAGGCTGGAAATTCAGCCCACCGATGTGGTGTATGACATTGGCGCAGGCACTGGTTCGGTTTCGGTTGCAATGGCTCGCCTTGCCTGGAAGGGGTGCGTCTATGCGGTGGAAAACAAGCCGGAAGCCCTGTCCTTACTTGAGCAAAATCGCAGCCATTTAGGCAGCTGGAATATTGCACCGGTGCAGGGGACAGCACCTGAGGCACTGGCAGGGCTTCCGCCCCCTCAAAGGGTGTTTATTGGAGGAAGCAGCGGACAATTACAGTCTATCCTGGAATTGCTGCTCCAGAAAAACGCTGCATTTACCCTCTGCATAACCGCGGTTACCCTAGAAACCATGCACAGTTCTATGGCTCTGCTGGAATCTATGGGCTTTTTGGATGTGGAGATGGACTGGGTTCAAATATCTCATGTCCAAAAAGCGGGCAATAGTCACCTGATGCAGGGGGAAAACCCCATTGCCATTATCACAGGGAGGTGGCAGCCATGACCACATCCACCACACCCAGAGTTGTATTGGCAGGCACCGGCAGCGGATGCGGAAAGACAACGGTTACCTGTGGGGTGCTGGGTGCACTGAAAAAGCGCCAGTTATCGGTATCGGCCTTTAAATGTGGGCCAGACTATATCGACCCCATGTTTCACACCCGGATTATGGGGATACCCTCCCGCAATCTGGATAGCTTTCTCTGTGCTGAGGAAACAGTTAAGTTTTTGTTCTCTCGAGGAGCTGCTGGCCAAGACATTGGCGTGATAGAAGGGGTTATGGGCTTTTACGATGGCCTGTCAGGCACCGGTGCAGCAGCATCCACCTGGGATATCGCTAGAATATTACATGCGCCGTTGGTGCTCATCTTTGCCTGTGAGGGAAAATCGCTCTCCTTAGCAGCAGAAATACAGGGATACAAGCAGTTTATGCCCAACACCATCGCTGGCGTCATTCTCAATGGCGTAAGTTCCCATTCCTATCCTATGTACAAAGAGATTGTGGAGCAACATACCGGCGTACAGGTGTTTGGGCATCTGCCCAAAATCCCGGAAGCCCAGCTCAAAAGTCGCCATCTGGGGCTTGTTACAGCCGGGGAGATAGCCGACTTGGAACACAAGCTCGCGCTGTTAACCCAAGCTGCCGAACGCTATATAGACCTGGATAGCCTACTGGCCCTGGCCAATACGGCGCCCACTATCCAGACACCCACTATCCCCATTCCTAAACTTGCAGATAACCTACCGGTAGCCTGGGCAACCGACAACGCTTTCAACTTTTATTACCGAGATAACCTGGAAGTATTGGAAGAAATGGGTGTAAAGCTATATCCCTTTTCACCCTTGAAAGATCCTATTCTACCGCCAAATTGTGGGGGTCTGTTGTTGGGTGGGGGATACCCCGAGCTCTATGCTCAGCAGCTTAGCCAAAACACCACCATGCTTTCTTCAATCCGTCAGGCTATAGCGGATGGTATGCCTACTTGGGCAGAATGTGGAGGCTTTATGCTGCTGGGAGACACCCTTACCACAGGGGATGGCAGCAGCTGGGATATGGCAGGTGCCCTGAATTTGCACACCCAAATGACCAATTGTCTCAGCGGGTTTGGATACTGCACTCTTACAGCCCAAAAGTCGGGCGTATTTTGTCGCCCTGGCCAGACCATCCATGCCCACTGCTTCCACTATTCTACTGCTGACCATATGGGGGACAGTTTTCTGGCGCAAAAGCAGTCCGGCAAAAGCTGGGAAACCGGATATCTAACCCCAAGCCTGTATGCAGGATATCCTCATCTGCATCTTTGGTCTAACCTGGAATTTGCCCAGGGGTTTGTGGAAGCCTGCAGGGTTTATTATGTAAAGAAAGAAGTGAATTGCCCATGACGCTGCAACAAGCACTCCAATGCATACGCCCACTAGACATCCAGGCTATGGAAGCTGCACAGCGCAAGCTGGATGCCCTGTGCAAGCCATTAGGGAGTTTAGGTAGGCTGGAACAGCATCTCGTAAAGATTGCAGGCATCACTGCAAGCAGCCATATACCCTTGCAGAAAAAGGCAGTTGTGGTGTTCTGTGCAGACAACGGTGTGGTTGCGCAGGGGGTAACCCAAACCGGCCAAGAAGTTACCGCTATGGTGGCGGAAAACATGGCGGTGGGGGATACCTGCCTTTGTGCTATGGCCCGTGTGGCCAAAGTGGATGTGATTCCAGTGGATATTGGAGTATCCCGGGATATTTCCCCGGAAATTCCCCGAATTGTGCGGCGGAAAATTGCCTATGGCACCGCCGACTTTTCTAAGGGCCCCGCTATGACTACAGAGCAGGCTACAGCAGCTATTGAGGTTGGAATATCCTTGGCCAAAGAACTGTCTCAGCAGGGATATACCCTTTTGGCTACAGGGGAGATGGGCATTGGCAACACGGTTACCTCTGCAGCCATGGCATCTGCAATGCTGGGGCTGCCCCCAAAAGGTACATGTGGCCGTGGTTCTGGCCTATCCGATGAAGGTTTGGCCCGGAAGATACAGGTGGTTGAAGAGGCACTACAGCAACATCGGCCCAATCCACAAGATGCCATGGACGTGCTGACCAAGCTGGGTGGGCTGGATATTGCTGGCATGATGGGGCTATGTATCGGTGGTGCTGCTTACCGAGTTCCGGTGGTGCTGGATGGACTTATCTCCTGTGTTGCTGCACTGGCAGCCTATCGATTGTGCCCGCTGGTTAAGGAATATCTGCTGCCCTCTCATCTTTCACCAGAACCAGCTGCCATGCCGATATTGGATCACCTGGGTCTTCAACCACTACTCCATGGGGAGATGCGGTTGGGGGAGGGCAGTGGTGCGCTTGCGACATTCCCGCTATACGACATGATGGTGACAGTGTACAACGAAATGGTCACCTTTGAACAGGAAGGTATGGAAGCATACATTCCCCAGGAAAAACAAGTGGAGATGAGGTAACCTTTCTATGCTGGTCTTGGTAATGGGAGGCGCTGCCAGCGGAAAATCCAAGCTGGCGGAGTCCTACTGCGAAAAGCTGGGCACCAACCGGGTGTATCTTGCCACTATGACCCCCTACGGGCAGGAAAGCCACGACCGCATTGCACGCCATCGGCTGCAGCGGGCAGAGCTGGGATTTGATACGGTGGAACGCTACCACAGCTTGCAAACAATACAGCTGGAGCGTCACTATCAGGTTGCTTTGTTGGAATGTATGGGTAATTTGGTTGCCAACCAGCTGTTTGATGTACATACCCCACCCTGGAGTTTGGTGGATGAGGTTATGGCCGGTATCGCCATGCTACTTCGGCAGGTGGATCACCTAGTGGTGGTAAGCAATGCGGTTTTTGGCGGCCACCAGCAATATTATGGAAATATGGGGTATTATATAAATGGACTCAGCCGGATAAATAGCCGGTTGGCAGCCACCGCCGACCTTGTGGTGGAAGCGGTCTGCGGTTTGCCCCTTTACCTAAAAGGACAGGGGGAACTGTAGTGCGGGGAATATGGAACGGATTTTGCACTGCTTTTTCTCTTTATTCGGCGATACCGGTGCCCCGGGTGGCATGGGAAAAGCATACCATGCAGTATGCCTTTTGTTTCTTCCCTTTGGTAGGGGCGGTTGTAGGGCTTCTGCAATGGGGATGGTACTCAATGGCGGTGGGATTTGGCATCACTGGGGGGTTATTTGCTGTGGTTGCGGCGCTGATCCCCCTTTTGGTTACTGGCGGTATTCATATGGATGGCTTTGTAGATACAGTGGATGCACTGAGCGCCCACACCACCATAGAAAGGCGCTTGGAAATTCTAAAAGATTCCCATGTAGGTGCCTTTGGGGTTATCGGCTGTGGTGGATACCTTTTGCTGCAGGCAGGGCTTTGGTATCAGATATACCATACGCCATATGCTATAGCGCTGACCTTCATAGGATATGTGCTGTCTCGATCTTTGAGTGGGTTCAGTGTTGTACTATTTGCCCCAGCCAAGCGCTCTGGCCTTGCCTACACTTTTCAGGACAGTGCCTCCCGGACAGTGTGCGGGGTAGCAGCTATTGTATACTTGCTGGGTGCACAAATTCTTAGCAGCAGCTTGTTTCCTGTGTGGGGCAGCTTGTTGGGGGTGGGGATGGTGCTGTATTTTATCTTTCACCATCAATTTTGCAAAAGGCAATTTGGCGGAAACACAGGGGATTT
>CAYNCW010000011.1:0-19210 GCA_964395635.1 uncultured Oscillospiraceae bacterium | reverse complement strand
GGGGTTGTGAATACTAAGCTTGCATCTTATTGTTTATCGCAAGAAAGATCGATCTTTTCGTTTTTTCTTGCAATTTCTCCAATTGATTACTTGGCAATAGTATTGCCGCCCAGCTTTAAGGTTATGCCGCTTAGCCGGTGTAACAAAAGCAAAATTTTTTCGCAGCATTTGTTGTTCCACCAAAAGCAAATTGCTGCAAACTATCTTTTTAGGAGTGAAGCCCAATGTTGGATAAAATCGCATTGATCTTTGTTATTATTGGCGCGCTCAACTGGGGACTTATAGGTCTGTTTCAGTTTGATTTGGTCGCCTTTCTGTTTGGCGGACCCGCAGCAATTTTGAGCCGCGTTGTCTACACTTTAGTAGCACTGGCGGGAATCTGGGCAATATCTTTGCTTTTCCGGGATACCGAAACACATCAAGTCCGGGATTAGCAGTTGGCATTTTGGTGGATATAGTACCAGATATAACGGTGCAAAGGGAGTTGACCAAATTTGGTTGGCTCCCTATTTTTTATACCAATTTTGCCCGGTATTCATACCCACAATCACGGGGGCTTGGCAGTGATAGAGTATACAAATCCCCTGCCAAGCTTTCCAGCTGCGCTGTGGCCAAGGCATCCGGTCCGGTAGCTTCCAGCTGTGCCAGCGATGAGCCAACCGGAAACTGGCTGTGTCTACCCAGAATACCCAGAAGCTTTTTTGCCTCGTTTCTGCACCCCAAAACCCGAATATAGGTAGCTTGTCTGATTTGGTCGTGTTTTGTCACCCCTAAGAATGCCGCCAACACCAGCCGCCGCACCCTAGCCAAAGTATAGCGCTTGGTTTTTACAAGCCCATACAATTCTTCCAAAGAGGACGCCCTTCTCACCGCAGCATACAGCCGGTTTTCCAGCCCTTCAGATAAATCCGGCAGTATAGAGAGTTCTTTTATGGAAAGCCGCCGCAGATGGGCAAGTATGGCGGTTTCCAATTGTTTTGGATCCGAAGGATACAGCCCCTGATTATAAGCCTGCCTCAGTACAGCCACACTGGGTTGCGGCATATACCGATCCAGTAATTCCCAGTCCAGGGGGCGCTTCCTTAGAAAGGATGCGGAAGCGGTTTGCTCTGTAGGCAAACTGGCATCGTGTGCCGCACCCACTCTTGGGATGGTAAACAGTGTGGGATTCCACCCAATCTGGTGGGCTTGGCGTATATATTCTATAGCCAAAGCGTTGTTGGGGGTTTCCAAATTTTTGGCCATTTCATCCCCCCACACCTGTGCCACCGCAAGCTGTCGCGCCTTTGCAAAGGTAATGCCTTGGGATAAATAAACCGACAGCGCTGCTTTTATCGGAGGAGCATCCACTGCATCCGCCAACCGGGATAGGATTTCTACATCTCCGCTTTCACTGCCAAAGGCCAGGGTGTCTATCATTCCGGCAGCTTTCAGCAGCGTCATAGCACCTGCCGCAAACCGTTGGGCAGTGGCGGTGGCATACGCAAGGGGCAGCTCCAGTACCATATCCACCCCACCTGCCAAGGCACAGTTTGTGCGGATAAGCTTATCGGCAATGGCGGGTTCTCCCCGCTGGACATAGCTACCGCTCATCACCGCCACTATATAATCTGCTCCTGCTGCCCTGGCTGCTGTAGCCAGGGCTCTATGGCCATTGTGAAAAGGATTAAACTCTGCCACTATGGCTGCTATTTTCATGGCTATACTCCTTCCCTTTTTCGGCCAAAGGTACAAACTACCCTTGAATTTTACAGAATAATGTAATAATATAATAAGGTATACTACCTGTCAACCTGTCCACGCATCTGGCGTTTTACATCAAGACTTAAAAATTGAAAGGATCACAGAAATATGAAAGTACTTGTTATCAACGCGGGCAGCTCCTCACTCAAATATCAGCTTATCGATATGAGCAACGAAAGCGTATTGGCCAAGGGCAACTGCGAAAGAATTGGAATCGACGGCGTTATTACCCACAAAACCATTGGGGACTACACCGACAAGCACGATGCGGAGTTTGCCACCCATGCAGAAGCATTTAAGGAAGTAATCAAGCTGTTGTCCACCGGTGACCATGCAGTTATTCAAAGCATGGATGAAATCGCTGCTGTTGGACACCGTGTGGTTCAGGGCGGTGAAAAGTTCAACACCTCTGCACTGATCACCGACGAAATGCTGACCATGGTGGATGAGCTTTCTGAACTGGCTCCCCTCCACAATCCGCCCATCCTCAAGGCTATTCGTGCCTGCCAGAGTGTTCTTGACAAGAGTGTTCCCCAGGTGGCAGTCTTTGACACATCCTTCCACCAAACCCTGCCCCAAAAAGCATATATGTATGCAATTCCCTACGAGCTGTATGAAAAATACACCATTCGCCGCTATGGCTTCCACGGCACCAGCCACCGCTATGTAAGCAACCGTCTTGCTGAAATGCTGGGCAAATCCCTTAAGGACATGAAGATTGTTACCTGCCATCTGGGCAATGGCTCCTCTATCACCGCTATAGATGGCGGCAGATCGGTGGACACCACCATGGGCTTCACTCCCTTGGATGGTATCATCATGGGCACCCGTAGCGGCAGCATCGACCCCTCTATCGTCACCTATCTGCAGGAAAAAGAAAACCTTTCTCCCAAGGATTTGGACAATCTGCTGAACAAAAAGTCCGGTTACCTGGGTGTATCCGGCCTTACCAGTGACCAGAGAGATCTGTTTGAAGCTGCCGAAAAGGGCAACCAACAAGCACAGCTGGCTTTGGATATGCAGGAATACCAGATTAAAAAGTACATTGGCGCATATGCTGCTGCCATGGGCGGTTTGGATGCAGTTATCTTCACCGGTGGTATCGGCGAAAATTCCGTTGCAACTCGTGAATCTGTACTAAAGAACATGGAATTCTTAGGAATTGAGCTGGATACAGAGGTAAATGCTTCTTGCCGTGGCAAAGAGCAGGAGATCACCAAGGCTTCTTCTAAGGTTAAGGCCTATGTTGTGCCTACCAATGAAGAGCTGCTCATCGCCCGGGATACTGTGGAGATTGTTGGCAAAAAGTAAGCTTGTAGATCCAATAAGCACGCAACAGATAGATTACCCCATCGCTTTATGCGGTGGGGTATTTGTTTTGCCATCAGCCTGAGATCATTAGCAGCTGCTTAAAAAAGAAAGGGGTGCAGGTTCACTCGGAACCCGCACCCTATAGCAAAAAAATTAAGAAAAATAAAGGGGCAAAGTAATTAGGAAAATGATGCAAAGGCCATGGCTACCTCGCCATTAACAGCTGTAGATGCACATAGAATCTGAAATTGTATGCTGTCGTCCAAGGCGATGTAGGTATGCCCGGATACGCTTGAAAAATGCTCAGTTTGTTTGAGCTTTTCTAAAAACAACGCATACGCTTCTTTGTCTTGGGCATTGCCCAGTATAGAAAGATCCTTGCGCTGATAGGTAAACTGCTGAATCGTGATTCGGTCGTTTACGCTTTCAAATATAGCTGTAAAGGTTTTTGCCTCATTTACAGGTATCAGCTCAAAATTAATGTAAGCCGTGGTAACAGCTCCCGCAAACTTCAGGAGCAAATCCATGTTTTTCCCCTGGGAAAACATTTCTGTTACACCCACCGAATCTTGCCTAAAGAGACCGGTGAAAAAACGGCTTTGCTGATAAAATCGGGTTTTGGCCACCTGTTGCGCAAGAAGTGTGGAACAAAGCAGCACTATAAGTGCAGTAACAATTGCACCCGTTATTTGGCCTATGCCAGATATTGTTTCCTTCATGTCTTTTACCCTATAAGCTTATCACAGCGTTTTGTCAAATTTTGTCGAAATGTATACCGATTTGGAAGTATTCACTGCAGAATATAGCGTTTAATACTCCCCCATATGATACAGAATTGCCGAAAGGGCACAGAGGGGTGCGGTTTCACAGCGCAAGATACGACTGCCCAAAGACGCTAGATGAAGCCCCTGTGATTGGGCAAGCTGCGCTTCCCTGCTGGATATGCCGCCCTCGCATCCCACCATTACCGCTATGCTGCTGGCCTGTTTTGTAGCCAGCGCCCTGCTTAGAGGCTCTGTCGCTTCTTCATATAACAGTATGCCAATGTCCGCATGTTTCATACCTTCCAGCGCCTTATCGATGAGCATCAACTGGCCAATTTGCGGAATTTTCCCCCGTCCTGACTGTTTGGCAGCTTCGTAAGCAATTTTTTGCAGCCGCTGTTGTTTTTTTTCCATAGCCTTGGTGTTGGGCCGCGAAATACAGCGGTCGGTAAGTACCGGTACAATTGTATCCACCCCCAGCTCGGTGGCTTTTTGCACAATCAGTTCTAGCTTATCCCCTTTGGGAAGCGCCTGATACAGGGTTACCTTGCAGGTAGGCTCCCCCTTGCTGGGGCATTTGTCCAGCACCTTTACCTGCACCTCATCGGCGGTAACCCGCTGGAGTATTGTATGGTAATCGGTTCCCTGCATATCGCACAGGGTGAGCTCTTCACCCTGGCGCATACGCAAAGACTTGGCGATGTGTTTGGCATCCTCCCCGTAGATGGTCACCAAATCACCGCATATCTCTTCTAAAAAAAATCTGGGCAAACCTGTTCCCCCCATAGCTGCTGCTTATACAGTATGTGCAAAACACTGGTAATGATCAACTGTATAAGCAGTGCCTTCTCCTCTTGTTCTCGTACTGCTTATTTCCCCCAGGCCAGTGCGACCCAGCCCTCTTCGGCCATACGCTGCTTTAGCACAAAGCCCTGCTGTTCCAGGGCAGACACAACATCCCCTTCTCGCTCGTCGATGATACCGGATACGATAAAGGTGCCCTGGGATTCCATGAGCCGGAATGCATCTGCTGCAAAGGATATGATGACATCCGCCACAATATTGGCACAAATTAGGTTAAAGCTACCTGTCACCACATCCGCCAGGTTGCCTGCAACAAAATGGACCCCATTTTCTACATGATTGCGCAGGGCGTTCTCCTGTGCTACCCGAACCGCCACTGCATCAATATCCACACCCATAGCTTCCTTTGCCCCCATCAACAGGGCGCTTACCGCCAAAATGCCACTGCCACAGCCCATATCCAGCATCCGGGTTTCTGGCGTAACCTGTTCTTCCAGCAGCCGCAGGCAGAGCCGGGTTGATGCATGGGTTCCGGTGCCGAAGGCCATACCGGGATCCATCTGCAATACAATCTCTCCCTCCTGTGGAAGATACTGCTCCCAGGAGGGGCAAACCACCATGCGTTTGCCCACCTTTACCGGCCGGTAGTATTGTTTCCAGGCCTCCGCCCAATCCTGCTCCCGCACTGTGTTTACAGCAAAGGTAAGGCGCCCCCATTCCTTATCAATATCCAAGGTTTGCAGCCGGCGAAGCCCCTCTTCAATGGCGGACAACCGCTGGGCGCCCTGCTCATTTTCCGGCAGATAGGCGCTGAGGGTGGTTTCTGCATCCAACAGCGCCATAAGCGAATCTTCAATATACTCCCAGTTTCCCGTCTTATTTTCCAAAAAAGCTGCAAAATCTGCCGCATCCTGCACAGCAAACCCACCGGCGCCCACATCGATTAACATAGCACCCACCGGATCAATTCCGGCTGTGGTTGTATAAATATCTACCTGTAAATAATCCATAAAGGACCTCCTGAAAAATTGTATCTGCCTATCTTTGGTTGGTCTGTAGACATCCTAGAACCATATAGATCTGAAAGCCGCGCCGCCAGCCACAAAAAGCAACCCTTTTTGTGACCTGCGGTGCGGCTTTTTGAGATGGCGCTTGCTCTGCTGGGTTCGTTTGATTGTCCAAAAGATCGGATATTAGCCGAAATAATCAACC
The DNA here is from genome assembly GCA_964395635.1 of uncultured Oscillospiraceae bacterium. Classification (GTDB taxonomy): domain Bacteria; phylum Bacillota; class Clostridia; order Oscillospirales; family Ruminococcaceae; genus WRAV01. The sequence goes on along the minus strand of CAYNCW010000011.1, from coordinate 13,376 downwards.
GCACCGCTAAACATATTCATAAGGGTTACATCCGCCATGTTTCGGTATACATTCTGGCTGTACCGCTCGGAGTGCGCCATTTTGCCAAATACTCTGCCGTCGGGAGAGGTAATGCCTTCTACAGCATATGCAGAATTGTTGGGATTAAAGCGGATATCTTGGGTGGGTTTACCGGCCAAATCTACATACTGGGTGGCAATCTGGCCATTGTCTGCAAGCTGCAACAGCAGCTCTTCCTCACAGATAAACCGCCCTTCCCCGTGTGATACCGGTACAGTAAACACCTCACCCACTGCCATATGCATCAGCCATGGGGACTTGTTGGAGCAAATCCGGGTGCGTACCATCCCCGACTGATGTCGTCCAACAGCGTTAAAAGTTAGTGTTGGTGCATTTGCTTCCGGCTGGCGAATCTCCCCAAAAGGAACCAACCCCAGCTTAATCAGCGCCTGGAATCCGTTGCAGATACCGCACATCAGGCCGTCCCGTTGTTGCAGCAGCTGTGTCAAAGCCTCAAACACCTTGGAGCTGCGCAGGAAGGAGGTGATGAACTTGGCGGAGCCATCCGGTTCGTCACCGCCGGAAAATCCTCCCGGCAGCGAGATAATCTGGGCCTTTGTAATCTTTTGGGCAAAAGCATCCACCGACTGGGCCACCGCAGAAGCGGTAAGGTTGCGCACAACAAATATCTCCGCCTTTGCCCCTGCCTTTTCAAAGGCCCGGGCAGTATCGTACTCGCAGTTTGTGCCGGGAAACACCGGTATCAACACGGTGGGCTTCGCTATCCGCACTGCAGGTGTAACCCGTTCTTTGGCGTCATAAGAGAAGGTTTGCACCGGTCCCTGTTGGGGGATATTGCGTGGGAATACCGGCTCCAGCACCCCTTCCCAGCCTTGTTGTATAACCGCCAGATCCACGTCTTCGGTTTGCAGGCTCAAAACATATTCCGGTATGGTTCGCCCAAGCAAGAAATCTTCCAGCTGAATCATGGGTTTGGTGGCTTCCAAGACAAAGCTGCCATACCTTGGGGCAGCGGTTATCTCCTTGTATGCCCCAAATCCAATTCGGTTGCCAAAGCACATTTTGGTTACAGCCTCTGCCGTACCTCCTGCCCCCACCGCATAGGCAGAGAGGATGTTTCCTTCTTCTATAAACTGCTCCACCAGATCAAAAATAATTCTGGTGTCATCAAAATCCAAAAGATCTTCATCGGTACGGCCAGCTTCAAATAGATATACATAACTGCCGGGCTGCTGAAACTCGTTGGGTATAATATTGGTTACCGATGCTGTGCTAACTGCAAAGCTGATAAGGGTGGGGGGAACATCCAGCTCTTCAAAGCTGCCGGACATGGAGTCCTTTCCGCCAATTGCCGCCACCTGCAGTTCCAGCTGGGCATCTAGAGCCCCCAACAGCGCCGCCATAGGTTTGCCCCAGCGATAAGGATCATCCCCCAGGCGTTCAAAATATTCCTGGAAGGTAAGCCAGCACTTTTTCCGGGAGCCCCCTGCGGCAATAATCTTGGCCACAGAATGCACCACTGCATCCATTGCCCCGTGATAGGGGCTTTGGCTGGATCGTTCCGGGTCATATCCCCAAGACATCAAAGAACAGGTATCGGTCTCCCCCTCCGGCACCGGCAGCTTTGCTGCCATAACCTGAGCCGGTGTTGCTTGGTATTTACCGCCATAGGGCAAAAGAACCGTTCCGGCACCTATGGTGGAATCAAACCGCTCTCCCAACCCTTTTTGGCTGCAAAATGCCAAGGAGGTCATCATCTCGTACAGGGTTTCTCCGGTGATAGGTGTGTTTTGGGATTTTTTGAGCTCCGGCGTTGCGATGGCCACTGTTGTGGTTTTATGGGCACCGTTGGAATTTAAAAACTTCCGGGAAAGGCTAACAATTTGTTGACCGCTCCACTCCATGGTAAGGCGATTATCTTGGGTTACTTCAGCCACCGGTGTGGCTTCCAGGTTTTCCTGGTCGGCCAGGGCTATAAAGGTCTCTACATCCTTTGCAGAAACCACCACTGCCATTCTTTCCTGGCTTTCGCTAATGGCCAGTTCGGTTCCATCCAACCCCTCATATTTTTTTGGGACAGCGTCTAGGTTGATCCGCAGCCCATCCGCTAGCTCGCCAATGGCCACCGATATTCCCCCGGCGCCAAAATCGTTGCATCGTTTTATCAAAGTGGTTGCGGTGGGGTTGCGCAGCAGCCGCTGCAATTTCCGCTCTTCCGGTGCGTTTCCCTTTTGCACCTCGGCTCCGCAGTTTTCTAAAGAAGCGGCGGTGTGGGATTTGCTGGATCCTGTGGCTCCACCGCAGCCGTCTCGGCCGGTTCTGCCGCCCAGCAGGATAACCACATCCCCCTTGGCAGGAACCTCTCTGCGAACATGGCTTTGTGGGGCGGCCCCCAACACAGCGCCAACCTCCATCCGCTTGGCTACATACCCCGGGTGGTAAATCTCGTGAACCAGGCCGGTGGCAAGGCCAATCTGGTTGCCGTAGGAGCTGTATCCGGCAGCTGCTGTCTGGGTGATTTTTCTCTGAGGCAGCTTGCCGGGTAAGGTATCCGCGGCGCTTTGCAGCGGATTGCCTGCACCGGTAAGGCGCATAGCCTGATAGACATAGCTGCGGCCGGATAAGGGATCCCGGATAGCACCACCCAAACAGGTGGCTGCACCACCAAAGGGTTCGATCTCGGTGGGGTGGTTGTGGGTTTCGTTTTTAAACATCAGCAGCCAGTCCTGGGGCTTGTTGTCCACAAGGATGCGAACGCTTACAGAACAGGCATTGATTTCTTCCGATTCATCCAGTCGGTTGAGTAGTCCCTGTCGCTTCATCTCCTTGGCGCCTATGGTTGCCAAATCCATCAGAGTAACCGGTTTTTCTCTCTGATTCACCATCCGCAGCTTGGTATAGCGTTTATAGCTGCGCTTTATATACTCCGGCTGGATATCCACAGTTTGAATCTGGGTTAAAAAGGTGGTGTGGCGGCAATGGTCCGACCAATAGGTATCAATCATCCGTAGCTCGGTTATGGTAGGGTCGCGTTTCTCTTCATTGTGGAAATAGAACTGGCAAAAAGCCATATCGGCCTGATCCATAGCAAGCCCCAGCTCTTTGCGCAGGGCTTCCAGCCCCTCTGTATCCAGATGGATAAACCCATCCAATGTCTTAACCCGGGCAGGCACAGGATAGACAGTCATCAGGGTGTCCGGCACCTCTAGGGAAGCCTCTCGGCTTTCCACCGGATTAATGAGGTAGCGCTTGATTGCAGCCAGGCTTTCGTCGGATATATCCCCTTCCAAAATATACACCCGGGCAGAGCGCACAGTGGGGCGGTTTTTGCCTGTTGCCAGGGAGATACACTGGGCGCAGCTATCCGCTCTTTGGTCAAATTGGCTGGGCAAAAACTCCACCCCAAATACCCGGCAGTGGGGTGCTTGCGGCAATGTATCCCAAACAATGTCTACCTGGGGCTCGGAAAGTATCCCCTTCACTGCCATAGCAAAGTCCTGGGGATCCAGGTGCTCCAAAAAGTACCGGTTGCATATCCGCACACCCTTCAGCTCCGATATTCCCAGCGCTTCTCGCAGATCAGACAGCACCGCTGCCGCTTCCACCGCATAGGATGGCTTTTTTTCCACATAAATGCTGAACACTGACATCGCTTTCCCTACCTCCGGTTTTGTAACTGGGGCTAAGAATTTGGGTTTATTGCCCCATAATACCTGTTATTTAAAAGCTTGCCCAAACCTAAACGCATTTACAAATGCGGCCTGTACATCCCTGTTCATCCGCTGTGGTAATCTCCACTTCCACTATCTGTCCGGATAGATCCTCATGGTTGTTCACCCTAACCAAGGTGTAATTTTCGCTGTATCCTTCCCATCCTCCATCCGGAAGAGCTGTTTCAAACAAAACCTGCACCCGCCGACCAACCTGCTTTTGGCGAAAGGCAAGGGCAGCCCCATTGGCAGCTTGGGCCATCTCTTTGGCCCTGCGCTGTTTTTCCTCTTGGGTTATCTGATCCGGCATCTTGGCTGCCAAGGTTCCCGGCCGGGGGGAGTATGCAAATACATGCACCCTGGCAAACCCTATCTCCCGGACAAAGGCCATAGAGGCCTCAAAATGCTCTCTGGTTTCCCCGGGGAAGCCCACCATCACATCGGTGGTGATGGAACAGTTTGGGAATACCTCTTCTAAATCCCGGACAATCCGCCGGTAGGTGTGGGTATCATAGGGGCGGCGCATATCCACAAGAGTTTGGTCGCAGCCGCTTTGTAAGCTTAAGTGAAATTGGGGGCACAGCTCTTTTAGTCCTGCCAGTGTTTGTATATCCTCTGTGCTCAAAAGCTCCGGCTCCAACGAGCCAAGCCGCACCCGGTGGATTCCCGGCACACTGCAAGCGGTTTGTACTGCATCCAAAAGACGCAAGCCCAGATCCCCGCCGTAGCTGGGCAGATTGATCCCCACCAGCACCGCTTCCCGGTAGCCGTTGGCTGAAAGACCCTCCAGATCCTGGCGAATCTCCTCCAGTGGTTTAGAGCGCACCGGCCCTCTGGCTTTGGGGATAATGCAGTAGGTGCACCGGCGGTTACAGCCATCCTGTATCTTGATAAACGCCCTAGTCTTTCCGGTAAAGCCCTGGGTGGCCAGTGGCTCAAACACCTCTCCCCGCTGGTGGGGCGAAATCTCCACCACCCGCTGCCTGTCACGGCTATCCAGCAGCTTTTGCACTGCCGGAAGCAGCGCGCTGCGGTTTTTGCTGCCCAGCACGATATCCGCTTCGGATACCGAAGCAGCCTCGCCGGGAAACGCCTGGGGAAAGCAGCCACACAGCGCCACCAGCGCATCCGGAGACTGCCTGCGGGCGCGGCGCAGCATCTGCAAACTTTTTTTGTCGCCGGATGCAGTAACGGTGCAGGAATTCACCACATACACCTCTGCGGGCTTGTCCCACTCCACAATCTCAAATCCAGCACTGATAAATTGCTGCTCTAACGCAGCGGTTTCATATTGGTTGACCTTGCAGCCAAGGGTAAAAAACGCGGCACGCAACTGTTTAAATCCAATCCTTTCATCCGGCATTAGTGTACAAAATATTAACAAAACAATTGTATACTATACCCAATATTCTTTCGGGATGTATGCCGTAGTCGTAACAATCAATAATATTATAAAATAAAGTGGCGGGAATTACAATTAGCAGTTGACGAAAAACCACCAGACTGCTATATTGATACTGTAATCAGAGTATAAGAAAAGACAGAATACAAGGAGGAACCCCTGTATGAAAAGTAAAACCATTTTGCTGGGCACCATTAATGATGTTAAGGAGTTTGTGCAGATTGTCAGCGGCTATGATTTTGACATTGACCTGGTTTCCGGCCGCTATGCGGTAGACGCTAAGTCTATTATGGGCATTTTCAGCCTGGATCTTGCCAAGCCTATCGAAGTGAAGGTGCACTGCACCGAAACCGCAGCAGCAGAATTTTTTGCAGCCGTTGAAAAATTCGTTCAGTAAGCCGATACAAACAGTAAATACGAAAATTAGAGGATAGGGTATCTATCCTCTAATTTTTTTATCCATTGTTATTATCCGGCGGCCATGTCCACCGGTTGGCTTCTGTTTTGAACTGCTCGCCCCATACGGCGGGCACCTATCTTCTGCATCACAGCTTTTTCCAAGCCGGGTATGTTGTAATCCCGCACATGCAGCAGGGGAACATTGGCCTGTTCGCAAGCTTTATCCACCACCGATACCCGGGTTTTATGTAAGGTGAGGGCGCTGTCGTCCAGCATAATCACCAGCAAGGTTTTCAGGGTCTTGGGGTCGCAAATAATAAAGTCCACGTATTCTCCACGCAGCTGCTTGCTCCATTGATCCCTGTTGGGTACACCCTTTTTGGGCTTTAGCACACAGCCCAACCCCACCTTGCAAAACACCAGCATTTCACTTTTTTGCATAATGGTAGTTAGGTCATTAAACACCGCTTGCTCTTTTTGGGTGCAAAATTCCACCGGCTCACATCTGGGTATTTCATCCCAGTTCAGGCTAGGCTTGACCAAATTGGCGATTATGAGTGCAATACAGGTGAGAATCAGCGCCACCAGCACAAACACCACTATGGATACAACTACACTTCCCATCAAACAACACCCTCTTTGTAAGGATACTCTCACAGTACTATTTCGGTACAAAACCCAACAACTTTACCTCGATATGCCAAATTCCACAAAAGTTCCCATAGGGGATGGAATTTTCAACCCGAAAAAAGACGGACAGGCTCGGTTAGGCATGTTTTCTGTTGATGCCGCATACACATAACTAGTACCTTGTCTATGTGGCTTCATTATTGTACCAAATTTGCACAGAGTTGTATACCATTAGTTTACAATGTAAGGAGAAGGTGTGTGGGATATGCTGAAAAGACTGACAGCTTGTTTGCTGGGTGCGGTACTGTTTTTGCTGCCATTGCAGGTGGCTGCCGACGAAATTGGTGTGGATTTGCGGCTGGATGAAGAACTACCTGAGGCGGTAAGTGTAATCTCCATTGTGGATTCTTTGCCTGCAACCTCAGCTATTTTGATCGACCAGGGCAGCGGTAAGGTTTTGTATGAGCAAAACCCCGATGAGCAGTTGCCACCGGCCTCCATCACCAAGGTTATGACCCTGCTGCTGGTGATGGAAGCTCTGGAAAAGGGCAAAATTAAGCTGGACGATATGGTGGTGTCGTCAGAGCATGCGGCGTCTATGGGTGGCTCCCAGATTTGGCTCAAGGTTGGGGAGCAGATGACGGTGGACCAGCTGCTGAAAGCGGTTGCTATTTCCAGCGCCAACGATGCTTCTGTAGCCCTGGCAGAGCATGTAGCCGGAAGCCACGAGGCCTTTGTAGACATGATGAACCAGCGTGCCCAAGAGCTAGCTATGGAAAACACCCATTTTCTCAACTGTACCGGCTTGGATGAACAGGGACATCTGTCTACTGCCCGGGATGTTGCCTTAATGTCCAAAGAGCTGATGAAGCATCCCCGTATTAGTGAATACTCCACCGTTTGGATGGATTCGTTGCGGGGCGGAGAAACCGAGCTTGTCAATACCAACCGCCTTGTGCGGTTTTACAACGGATGCACCGGGCTGAAAACCGGCACCACCTCTGGTGCAGGCAGCTGTCTTTCGGCTACTGCCACCCGGGATAACCTATCACTGGTAGCGGTGGTTATGGGCAGCCCCACCTCAGATCAGCGGTTTGCTGCCGCCAGAGGGCTGCTGGACTATGGATTTGCCAACTATATGTCCCTGACACCGCCTTCGGTGGCAGATCAGCTCAAGCCGGTTCGGGTGCTGCGGGGCACCAAGGATTTTGTTACCCCCATATTTGACCCACCGGGTGCCATAGTGGTGGATAAGCAAAGCGAGGATGCCGTTACCCAACAGGTAACCTTAGCCGAGGACATTCAGGCACCGGTAGAAGCCGGTCAGGTAATTGGTATGGTGGAGGTGCTGGTAGATGGCCAGCTGGTGGGCAGCTACCCGCTAAAGGCTGGTGAAACGGTGGATAAGATGACCTTGGGCAAAGCCTTTATCGCCCTTATCAAGGCATTGATGACCATGACCTCAAGCAAGCCCAGCCAGCCACAGGTGCCCCTACAGCCCAGCTCCTCCCAGGAAGAGCAGCCCGGCCAGAGCCAGGCTTCTTCTCAGGCACCGGAAAACAGCGCTGCTTCTAACCCGGAGAGCGCCCCTGCCCAAGAATCTCAGCCACAGCAGCCTTCTGCACAGGAGTCCCAGCCCCAGCAGAGCCAACAGGAATCCGCGCAAGCCCCAGAACAGGAGCAAACCGTAGAGGTTGAGGAATAGCTGCTACCCTATCAGCAACGCATAAGGGCTGTTGTACCATATTCCCTGAGGGGTATGGTGCAACAGCCCTTTTGTTCCCTATGTTTGCTACTGGGTTTGTTCTTCCGGTGCCTCCTGGGGTTGTTGGGGTGCATCCTCGCCGTGAAAAAAGGCGTATACCTTATGGGCGGTGGGTTTGTTCATACCCGGTGCTGCTGCCAGCTCCTCCGCCGTAGCCGCCCGCAATGCCTTTTGGGTGCCAAAATGCTTCAGCAGCCCCACAGCCCGCTTCTCCCCCACTCCGGGCAGCTGGGTGAGCTGCAAGGTAAAAGCACTTTTGGTGTGCTTCTTCTGCATCTGGGTGATGGAAAACCGGTGCACCTCATCCTGAATGCCGGTGAGCAATGTAAAGGCACTGCGGCTTTTGGCTATAGAAATTTCACCTCCATTGGTGGCTATGGCCCTGGTTCTGTGTTTTTGATCCTTCACCATACCAAACAATGGGATGGAAAGCCCCAGCTCTTCCAGTAAAGGCGCCACTGCCGAAACATGGCCTTTGCCCCCGTCCAGCAGTATCAGATCCGGCAGCCTGCCAAAGCCTTGGCCGCTGTCCTTTTCTTCCTGATACCGGGCCAATCGGCGAGAAATCACCTCCCGCATTGCCCCATAGTCGTCGGTTCCTTCCAATGTTTTAATGTTGAATTTCTTATAGGCTGCTTTCAGGGGACGGCCGTTTTCAAACACCACCATTCCCCCCAGCATAGTTTCACTGCCGTAGTTGGAGATGTCGTAGGCTTCGATATATTCCGGGGGATGGGCAAGCCCCAACAGCCGGGCAAGCTCATCCAAAGCCGCCAAATCCTTGCCGACGCGCTGGGTTTTGTGAGCCAGCTGTTGTGCGGCGTTGGTCACCGCCATCTGGGTCAGCTTTAGGCCCTCTCCTCGCTCCGGAACAAAAATCCGCACCTTACCCCCCCGCTTTTCCTCCAGATACCGGGTTACCAGATCCAGCTCCTCACAAGAGCCGTCCAGGGCAATCTGCTTTGGTATCTCTGCGCCCGAGCCGTAGTAGGACAGCAAAAAATCCCGTCGGGCTGTTGCCAGGTGGGCAATTTCCCCCAGAGAAAAGTCCTGCTTATCAACAAGCCGCCTGCCCCGGAACTTAATCAGTACGGCGCAGCTCTCCTCCCCACTTTGTACAATAGCCAAAACATCCTGATCCTGGGTCTTGGCAAACACCACATTTTGTTGATCGTTGATTTTGGCGATAGCCTTTATTCTATCCCGATATTGGGCAGCTTTTTCAAAGTCCAGGTTTTCCGCTGCCTGCTCCATTTTACTATTCAACAGCGCCATGGTGGTATCGCTGCCACCCTGGATAAAGTCCAAGGACTGCTGGATGATTTCTGCATATTCCCGCTGCTTGATTCTGCCTGTACACACCCCCATACACTGCTTGATATGGTAGTTTAGGCAGGGGCGACCTTTGCGAAAATCCTCCGGGAATTTTTTGCGACAGGTGGGCAGCAAAAACGCCTTGTTTACCTCTTCCACCGTTTGATTTACCACAAAGGAGGAGGTATAGGGCCCAAGATACCTGGCACCGTCCTTGCTCACCACCTGTTTCTCCGCAGTAATCCTGGGATACACATCACCGGATATGCGGATATAATGGTACCCTTTATCGTCCTTCAGCAGGATGTTGTATTTGGGGTTATATTGTTTGATTAGGCTGCATTCCAGCACCAGGGCCTCAAACTCGCTGGAGGTAACGATGGTGGAAAAATCTCTAGCCTGCTCCACCATCCGATACACCTTTTCCACATGCTTGTCTACGCTGCGAAAATAGCTGGAAACACGGTTGCGAAGCGCCTTAGCCTTGCCCACATATATAATGTTGCCATCAGCCCCCTTCATCAGGTAGACTCCGGGATCCAAAGGTAGCTGACCTGCCTTTTCCCTAAGGTATGTGAGTTTGGGATTGTTCATACTTTGGCCTCCATGGCGGATATTTTACCTAACTGTAACAAATTATAGCCCAAATTGCAACGGCTGTATACCAAGAAGAACAGAGCCCACCATCAACAAAGGGATAGCCGTAGTGATTGGCTATCCCTTATTGCAATTGTGATTAGCCAGGTTATAGTGCAAGTTGGGCTTTGGCCTGGGCAACAAGCGCTTTTATCTGCCCAGGAATATCCCCCTCAAAAACCCCGCCGTTGTAACAAATAACCCTCTGGATATCGTACTGCAGCAGCTTTTCCACCGATTGGATGGCCTTGGGCATATCCAGGGTGTATTGGGTGCTGGGCAATGCCAGGCGGCCATTTTGGCCGGTTAACGCATCCCCGGCGATGAGGGTTTTGTGGGCAGGCAGATACAAAGATATATGGCCGGGCATATGGCCGTCGGTGGCAATCACCTGGGCGCCGCCACACCAAGGAAGCAGTTCCCCCTCCTCAACTACAACATCCACCCTACCAGGTTCCACATCCGAAAACAAAAACCGCATACGCTCCATTTCCTGCTGCAAGTCCTCCGATGCGGTTTGCATCATCTCCTCCAGCTGGGCTAGGCGCAAAGACCGTTTCTCCTTGGCAATATAAGGCGCCTGGGCCTCCGATGCATAAACCTTTACAGCCGGGTGTTTACGCAGTATCTCCCCCAAAGACCCCACATGGTCGTAGTCATGGTGGGTAATCACAACGCCGGTGATGTGATCCAAAGACATCCCAGCTTCATCCAAGGCTGTGCGGATGTGGGGCAAAAACCCCGGCGCACAGCAGTCCACCAAAATAAGCTGCTGATCCTCTTGCAAAACCGCAGGATAGATTACAATAGGCTCTCCATAATAGGCATATTCAATTGTTAATGCCAGCACACGATGCATACTCCCCATACACCCTTTCCCTTGGTTGCTTTGCAGCATTCTAGTACCAACACCAGCTCTTGTTGGCAAATCATTTGGCAACTAAAATCGGTGTCTAGTATACTTACTGCCCAAGGCTATAAAATACATACCGCTTATAAACCCATTATAAAATAATCTTTTGTGATTGCAAGCTTTACTATCAATATTTTCCTAAATTTTACACTTATACAAAATTTGTGCAATGGTTGTTGGTTGTTTTTACTCTACCTTCTCCAAAAAATTGCTATTCTCCCTGTTGCCTCCAAATATTCCTACAAACAGTTCTACCACAGCCGGATCAAACTGGCTTCCGGCGCATCTGCGCAGCTCCTCAACAGCCTGCTGGTGGTTAATGCTGTCTTTATACACCCGCTTATGGGTCATCACATCATAGGCATCCACCACTGCGATAATACGGGAGAGCAGCGGGATATCCTCTCCCTTTTTGCCATAGGGGTATCCGGTGCCATCCCAACGTTCGTGGTGGCAACAGATTTCGCTGGCAATCACCGAAAGTTCCTGAGAGGTCATGGCTATGCGGTATCCTGCCTCGCTGTGGGTGCGCATAATCTCCATTTCCTCCGCTGTGAGCTTACCCGGCTTATTCAGGACGTGATCCGGTACTGCCAGCTTGCCAATATCATGCAGCGAAGCCAAAAGGATTAGCCTATCCATCTCATTCCCCGGCAGCCCCAACTGCTTGCCCATTGCGGTAACCATGTTTTCCATCCGCTCTACATGGTCGGCAGTCTCCAAATTCCGGGATTTGAGCGCTTCCTTCAGAGATGCTGTCACCTGGTTGTGGAGGCTGTGGCGTTCCAGCAGCTTATGGCTGTACATTCGGTTTTGTGCAAGATTAAACAGACCGTGTGCATTCCACCTGTCCCCGCTATAGCCAATTCCCCAGGAAAGGCTTAAGGGAAGCATTCTCCGGCTGGTTTTCCTGCACCCTTCCGCCAACCGCTCACACATGGCCTCTGCTTCCTGTGGTTGGGCGCCAAGCACCTGCACCGCAAATTCGCCGCTTCCCATGCGAAAAATTCTGCTTTGGGGGCCAAAATACCGCCTTAGCATCTGTACCACCTCTTTTAGGATGGCATCTCCTTTTTCATTGCCAAATGCGTCGTTGATGAGCTTTAATCCATTTATATCCACCAAAACCAGACAAAAATCTAGCCCCTCTTCTTTTTGCAGCTGCTTCATCTGCTGCCAAAAGAATACACGGTTATAGGCGCCGGTTAAGGGGTCGTGGGTTTTTAAATACTGGGTTAGCTCCTGTTGTTCAATCTCTTGGCGAATATTATGGCCTATGATGACCATTTCGGCTACCTGACCATCCTCTCCCCCAACGGGTACAAAGTGAAACACAAACCAGTTCAGGGCACCCTCTGCCACACGAGCCCTGCACTTCACCTGTCCCGATACCTTGGCCTCCAAGATACTCTCTATTTCCGCCCTGGTAGAAAGGGTTTCTTCCAAATACCCAAGCAAGCTTTCCTGATATTGCCCCAATAGCGCTTTTTTATCAACCCCTAAAATCGCCGCTATATTCTGGGAAACATAACTGAACTTATCCTCATTATCCACCACCAGCACAAGATGGGGCCCATTATCGGCCAAGCTGCCAAACCGCTGCTCCAGCACCTGCAGCATCTGTTGTTGTCGGGAATGTTGGGTTATATTCTGTGAGCAGCCAATAATGTGGATCATCTGCCCTTGGTCATCGTATTCCGCCACAGCATAGGAGCGAAAGCTTACCTGGCTGCCGTCCCACAGGATTCCCCGGTTGACAACCACCGTCTCGGTGGCATCCACATTGTCCAGGGATGTTACCACCTGATACAGATCCTCCGGATGCACCAAATCCAAAAATACCGATAAGGGAGCAATAACTGCATCCTGGGCAAGCTTGAGCATATGGGCCATCTGGCGTGTTAAATAGATGGTTCTGGACTGAATATGAATCTCCCAGTATCCACACTGGCTTATAAAGCTGGATAACCATAGCTTTTTGGCCGCCTTGAATTGCTGGCGCTGTCTGCTGGATTGGCCCCTAGTATCCATCTGCTGTAGTTCCAAAAGCACCTGGTTTAAGCCCCTATAATAGGTGATGGTTACCTGTGCGTAAAATCCCCCTGTACGAAAAAACTGCAGCCGTGTGTCGGACAGGGGTGTTTCCGCAGTAATATTGTGGCTACTCCAGTACTGACGCTTTAGGATATACTCCATCCACTCATCAACAACCTGCCAATCCTTATAAAACACCTCTCTCACCGATGCTCCTGTGGCGGTTTGGACTCCATTGGAGGTTATCAGCCCTGCAATACTGCTTCCAATAGCGTTTATGGTCAGTTCCAAGCTTCCGTCATTCCTAGGTGTCACAGTTAAAAGAATCCCCATATCTGAGGGGATAGGTGCTGTTGTCTTTGACAAGAGGGGGCCTCCCTTCTAAATGGCAAAAAAATTTGGCCTATGCACATATCCACTCTCAGAAAGAGAAAAAATATGTACACAGGCCGCAAAGGGGAAATGGTATGTTGGGTGCCAATAATCAGTTACCAGCTACCCCCCACTATATGATTCCGGTCTTGGCATGGTTCCTTACTAATGCATATGGCA
>CAYNCW010000010.1:0-19407 GCA_964395635.1 uncultured Oscillospiraceae bacterium | reverse complement strand
GCTGGGTTTTTACAGCAGTAACCTTCACTCTTTTTTTAGCAGATTTAATGTTGGGCATTTTTTCACCTCCCGCGCAAAGAGTCCCATTTCGGGCGAGTCGTGTACAATCATAGCATTTTTCCCGAATAATTGCAATACTTTTTCAAGGATATCTTTGCAAATTTATTTGCTCAAATGGGCATGATAATCTTATCTTTTTTGAAAATACTAAGTTTTATACATTTATCAAATTTATTTTTTCAAATATTTTACAGCGCGAAGCCGACAAATCCAGTGTTAGGGAGGTAATTTTGTATGTCTTACCGCACCGATCTTGCCATGGAGGCAACCGAATACCATAAAAAAAATCTACCCAACGGTGTTGCGCAAGCCCAGCGCACTGTTGGCAATCTGTCTATCAGCGATGTGCATATACAGGATCAGGAGGGCGCCCATCTGCTGGGTAAAACCATAGGGCATTATATTACTGTAACCGTTCCGCCACTGTACTCTTCCATTGAGCTAACCCCAGATGAGCTTCAGGCCATAGCAGACGAGATCAATACCATCCTGCCCCAAGAGGGCCTAATTCTGGTTGTGGGGCTTGGCAATAACGACATCACCCCCGATGCCGTGGGCCCCAGGACAGTGCACCAGATTTTAGCAACCCGGCATATCAGCGGGGAAATTGCCATACAAAACGGCTTTGGTAGCTTGCGGGCCATTGCCACCATTGCCCCAGGTGTTTTGGGGCAAACCGGTATAGAAACCTCTGAAATTATACACGCTATTGTGGAGGATATCAAGCCGGTTGCGGTAATTGTAATCGATGCTCTGGCAGCACGAAGCGTCACACGTCTTGGCACTACCATACAGATTGCGGATTGTGGTATCTCCCCCGGCTCCGGTGTTATGAACCGTCGCAAAGAGCTCAGCACCAAAACCTTGGGCATACCGGTGGTGTCCATTGGCATACCCACCGTTGTGGATGCCGCCACCCTTGCGGGAGATTTGCTGGAAGAGGACGAAGACAACCTGGAACGAAGAAAACAGCTCTTTGAACCGGAAGGCCGCTCTATGATGATAACCCCCAGAGAGATCGACCTGCTCATCAGCCATGCCTGCAATGTACTGGCTATGTCCATCAACAAGGCGCTGCACCCGGATATGACCTTTGACGAAATTGGATACCTGACCCGCTAAACCATACAGAGGGTATACAAATTATGAAATCACCCGCCTTGGGGCTACTAAAACCTCGTCCTGCTGAATATCTATTAGGATATAGGATTAACCGGGACAACTGTCGCCCGGCTCCTGAATACAGCAGCGAGGGAATTGCAATTGAAAAAGCGAAGAAAAAAAAGGACAAATAGCCCGCAAACCCAGTGGCTTCCGTTGTTGGTCTGCGGGCTGCTAATACCGGTGGCTGTGAACTATACCTGGAACAACGGCGACCTTTTGGAAAAAACAGGGCAACGGGCCGCTGTTGTTTTTGCCGCCCTAAACATGCCGGAGGGTGGCTTGGCCATACTTGAGGAGCGGTTTCGGTCTCAGCTATATTCTCCCGCCATCTACAACCCGGAGCTTGAAGAGGATAAAACCCAGACAAGCCCCTCTACTATACCGGACCAGGAGAGTACTGCTTCCCAACCGGATACAAGTGCAAATACACTGGATCCACTCAAACCCACAGCCAAACCGCCCAAAATCCCTGCAGAATACCAGGCACCGCTGGTGAGTGAACAGTTTGCCACCAGTGGCAGTTCTCTTATTGCCTTTGGAGCCGGATACATAAAGAATGATACCCGTTTGGATGCCCAGGATGTCACCAAGCTCTTGGAGAAGCCCATGTCCCTGAATTTTACACAATCCAGCGAACCACAGGTGCTCATTTTGCACACCCATGCCACCGAAAGCTTTGAACGGTACGATACCGATGTTTACGATATTCGCAACACCTGGCGTAGCCGGGACAACAACAGCAATATGGTGGCGGTGGGTGCTGCTCTGGCCGGTGTGCTGGAGGAGCGGGGCATTGGGGTAATACACGATACCACCCAGCACGATTACCCCTCCTACAACGGCTCCTATGACCGCAGCGCCGAAACCATACGCAAGTACCTGGAGGAATACCCATCCATTAAAATTGTGCTGGATCTCCACCGAGACGCTATGGAGCGGGATAACCAAACCATTGTTAAGCCGGTTACGGTAATTGACGGCAAGAAAGCAGCACAGGTTATGATTATTTCCGCCTGTGATGATGGCACCATGGGCATTCCCCAGTATCCCCAAAATCTACGCTTTGCAGCCAATCTGCAAAGTTATATAGCATCGTCTTATCCGGATCTAACCAGGCCTATCTTCTTTTGCTACCGCAAATACAATATGGACCTTTCCCCCGGCTCCTTGCTCATCGAGTTTGGCTCCAACGCCAACACCTTGGAGGAAGCAGTTTACTCCGCCACACTGGTGGGGGAAGCCCTTGTGGATCTGATTGGGGACTATACCGAATCTGTCACCACCGACTAACTATTGCAAAAACTCCGGTCAACCAGGTTTACTGGCAGGACCGGAGTTTTCGTATCGGGTTACCTTGCAGGCACTGTTTCCTCCAGCTCCCGCTGCATGTCGATGTGGGGGCAATGCTCGTCCAGATATTCCTCCCCAAAAGCGGTGTACCCGCATTTTTGGTAAAAGATCCGCGCCTGGCACTGGGCACTGAGCACAATTCGCTTAGCCCCCAGCTGCGCTGCCTTTTTCTCCATCTCCTGCATCAGCAGCTTGCCGGCACCGGTGCCCCGTAAGCTTTTGTGCACCGCCACACGGCCTATGTGATAGGCCTGGGGGATATGGAAATCGGAAAAAAGTCGCCCGGTTGCAACCGGAAGATTTTGCATGTCGTACATTACCAAATGGTGGGCTGTATTGTCGGTTTGGTCAAACTCTCCTTGGGCAGAAAACCCCTGTTCCTCCACAAACACCGCAAGCCGCACACCAAAAGCATCTTCCAAACAGTCCCCCGGCTTTAGCCATAGCATTTTGTACATTTTCCATCCACTCCCGTTTAGCCAGTTGTATGCCAGCTATTATAACGGGTTTTGTACATTAAATCAAATTCATAACCAGCATGGACAACACACCCGGAATACCCAGCAGCGCAGAGACCAAAAAAGTAAACGGGGTTACCACCAAAGTAAAGGCTGTTACCTGGCTTAGTGCCCACAAAAGCCCCAGTGCGGGTACACCGGTGGCAGCGCTAAACAAAATGCTCTTTAGCATCTTGCCGTTTCTGGAATAACAGCTAAACAGCACGATTCCCAGTACGAATAGTCCTATGTAAAACCATACCTGCAAACTCATATTGGTTCTCTCCCTTGGGCTATGTATATGAGCATTTTGTCCAGGATAGACTGTCCTGACTGGAAAGTTTGCGCCACTGTGTTGTTGTATAGGGATTTGGAGTGTTTATGCAGCAGCCAACCAAATATCGCCTCTATATTGGCGCATTGTTATGCAGCTATTGAAGCCTCCACCGGGATATGCAAAGGTTTTTGCCGGAATGGTATACAACGCCACTTGTGTTTTTTGGCTGGGTAGTGTATACTGTGCAGTGCGAGCAAGCAAGGAAGCGGCGGAACTGGCAACAGCTCCGAGGAAAGTCCGGGCACCACAGGGCAGGATAGCTGTTAACGACAGCCGAAGGCGACTTTAGGGAAAGTGCAACAGAAAAGTACCGCCTGCATATGCAGGTAAGGATGAAAAGGCGAGGTAAGAGCTCACCAGAGTGGAGGAGACTTCACTGCTGTGTAAACCCTATCCGGTGCAACACCCACCAAAGCTATACGGCTGCCCGCCGTGCTTTAACTGGTGGCTTGACACGCCGTGGCAACACAGCGCGCAGATAGATCGTTTCCAAATACAGAACCCGGCTTATATGCTTGGTCGCACAAAAGCCCCCGAAATGCGCTGCATTTCGGGGGCTTTTGTTTTTATTCTAGCACACCCATATACTCCATCAGGGATAGGATGGCGTCGTTCATAGTGGGCATTTTTCCGTTGATAATCAGTTTTACCCCCAGCTTTGCGCACCAATCCTCCACAATGTTGGCCAGTTGGTCATCCCGGACATGCACACTGTTTGGCAATCCCCACTGCCCCACAAATTCTTCCAGCTGGTGGATCACCACTGGTGATGCTGATCTGCCATTGGCGATTATCTGCTGCTTACAAATGGTTTCACTATTAGGGTCTATAATCAAGATTAGCTGTGGGTAATAGGGCCGCATTTTTTTGGTTTCCTGCACCGGGGTGGGTAGGTAAAAAACATCCAGCTCTATATTCATTTCACTTTTATTTGCCCTTTGCAGCCGAGCAATCTGAAGTTCATCTGTTATGATTACCTTTTCTTGCTGGCAGAGGGTCTGTTCCAAAGAAAGGCTCTTGTTTTCCCAGCTATCCGACTGTACCCTGAGCAGGGCATCTCCCTTAAAGAAATCCACTGCCACCTCCCCTTGTTCCAAAGCGGTGTAGGCAGTTAGATATTCCTCCATTGTTTCACACAACAATGCGGCATCCATTGCAGATAGTGTCCAAGGTGCATATCCACACCGCAGGGACCGAAAGTAAACCCACTGTCCTCGGCCTCGAAACTTAAGCCCCAGTTCCTTGATAATTTTGCGATCGCCGGTTTCCAGCTCCTCCCGGTCTCCAAAATAACAAATAGCACACTCTTGATGACCCAAGGCTGCAAATGGTGCGCCCTGCATTGACCGCATACGAATCCGCTCAACCCCTGCAAGGGCTTTGTTGCCCCGAAATGCCGCTATGGCCATACACTCATTGCCTATACCCATTGTTACATAGTATACCGGCTCTTGCCAGCCCAAGGGCTTCACCGCAATATAGTCACAATCGGTCAAGGTTTGCCATGGTTGCGCTTTTTTAATTTTATCCGCCACCGCAAACAGCTTTTCCCATTGCTCCCGTGTTGGCAGAACCTCTTCCCCTTGCTGGAGAAAATCAGCCCAAAGCTTGAGTCCCTTGTTTGTCTCATCAAGGTCAAAGGCTTCCGGATCATATACCAAATCCTCCAGCCTTGCATCTTCCACATCAAACAGCCAACACTTTATATCGCTGTGTTCGGGATGAGAGGGCTGCGCCAATACCTTTAGCAGATGGTCGTATCCCTCGGTTCCACCGCAATCCTCGGGGGGACAACTGCGGGCACCCTCCATACAAATCGGATAACTTTTACCGGGTTCCTGGTATAAAACAGCTTCCAGCTCCAGTGTATGCTCCCAGTTATCCCCAAAATCATAGCGATAGGTGCAAATTGTTTCCCGGGAAAACAATTCCTCTAAGCAAGTCTCTGTAGAGAGAATTGTTCGTCCGAAAAAGCCATTCTCCTGGTCTGCTACTATCAATATATCCCCCAGCTGAAACGCATAAATATGGCGGTCCTGCCAACCCATACAGATCTGCAAAATGGTGTGCAGGTCGTCAAAGGTATCCGAGGATTTCACAAGCACTCTTCTCCAGATTTGTGGCTCTATTCCATTTAATGTTACCTTTAACTGATACACTTGCTGGCTATTCTGCGCCATATCGTCGTCCTCCTTACTATGTTGCCTATACTGTATTATACAATATTATTGATTCTATGTTAAGGGTGATCAAAAAAATTATTACATTTGCATTAAAGTGGCACTGCTTGCCCAATAAATCGACAATAAAGCCCTACAAAAAGTAGTATATTCATTTGTGGTTTACCCAACTGCGTGATGCACGCCCCAGAATAAAGATGGTTTTGGTTGATTTTTTACCTATTACCATATATAATACAAATAGCTATAGGAAAGGTTTGATTGTATGCGCTATGTAACAATTTCAAGCTTAAAAGAAGGCATGGTTTTGGCGCGACCTTTTTATGGAAACAAGTTTGAGATTTTGCTGATGGAGGGAATGACCCTCAATAGGCATCATATCCAGCGGATCAACGAGCTTGGTTACGCAGGTGTATATATTTCGGACGAAATTTCTAAAGACGTGGTTACAAGGGATATCATATCCCAAGAACTGCGCCTTGCCACCATAAAGGCTGCCAAAGATCTGATGCAAACAGCCGAAGTAGACACCGGAACAGCTGGCCGTAGCAAAGCCTCTGCAAAGGTTACCAAAGAAAAGCAGCAGCAGATTATTATGCCGCTTATCCGAGCAATTATCGGAAGCAGCCGCCGCATGGTGGATCTTATTGATTTAAAGCCCTACGATGGGTACAGCTACTACCACGCGGCCAATGTGGTTGTGTTGTCCTTGCTGTTGGGGGTGGAGATGGGCATTACCGGCAACCAGCTGTATGAGCTGGGGATGGCTGCACTGCTTCACGATGTGGGCAATGTATTCATCCCAAAAGCCATATTAAACAAACCGGATAAGCTCACCCCAGATGAGTACGACATTATCAAAAGCCATTCGGAAATTGGCTTTGAGTACCTGAAGGAACACTTTGATATTTCCATAGACGCCTGTATTGGCGCCTTGCAGCACCATGAAAACTATGACGGCACCGGCTATCCCAACCGTCTTAAGAAAAATAAAATATCTATCTACGGTCGCATTATTGCCATTACCGATGTTTACGATGCCCTTACCTCACGGCGCCCCTTCCGTCAGCCTATGATGCCACCTGCTGCTATGGCATACATGCAGCAGAAGTCCGGCAATATGTTTGACCCAGAGATTGTGGATGCACTGAGCAAAATCATCTCGCTGTATCCTGCCGGCACCTGTGTAGAACTCAATTCCGGGGTTCGCTGTATAGTGGTAGAAAACTTCAACAATGCCCCACAACGCCCCAAGCTTCGGCTTATTAACAATATGTCCAAAACACCACTATACATCGATCTGTTATCTGATCCCGCCTTTAAGGATACCAAAATAGTGCAGACAATCGAGCTTTGATGCCCACTAGCAGCTTCCACCAACTGGTGGAGGCTGTTTTGTATTTTGGCGACTTTCTCCTTTCATCTTGAATATCTAGTGTTGCAAAGGGTCAACACTATTGTTTGTGACGGAAGGAGAGGAAGCTGAAAATGAGAAAACATGAAACCCTTGGCAACAAATATTTTTATCTATCCTTTGCAATCGCCTTTTTTCTTTTATCGGTTTTCTTTTTGTTTCTCACCTCAACCATACGCCCAAAAACCCCTCAGCCTGCCGGAGTAAACAACAACAGCATTGCACAGGAAAGCGGCTCCTTTGTGCCCACCAAGGAACACGCTATCACCGTTTTATTTATTGGCTCCAATGCGGGTATCACCTCAGCGGAAAGTTATATACTTGTCCGGTTTGATCCAGCAAGGGGCAGTGTTCCCATTGTTGTGTTTCCCCCCCAAACCATGCTGCAATACGGAGACAAGACGGAGACCCTGAGCCAAATCTTTGAGTATGGCGGAGTAGAAGCCAGCCGCACAGCACTATCTCAGACCCTGGGAATTTCTGTGGATCGATATGTGCACATGAACACCGATGTATTTGTGGCTTGCGCCAACACCATTGGCAATGTGGAATACGATCTGCCCTGGGATGTACCGGTGGAACAGGGTGGAATGCATATTGTCCTGCACCAGGGCAAACAGCTGCTAGACGGAAAAAAGGTAGCGGATATTATGGGATACAAAGGCTATGAGGGTGGAGAATTGGTGCGCTGCCAGCTGGCGGGCAACCTCACTGCTGCCATTGTTAACCAGCGCATAGATATTGTGGAAAGCACCTTGGTAGATAAGGTGTTTGAAAAAATAATCAACCTTATTGATTCGGATATCTCCTATCTGGATTATGATAACCGAAAACAGGCTGCCATCTTTCTTGCCAGTTTGAGACAGGATCCCGCCGTTTCCTTGCCGGTAACCGGCATATTCCAAAACGACAACGCACAGTTTTATCTCAGCGATACCTTTCTTGCAATGCTGCGGGATACTATGGGGTAAGAAAATCACTTGCCGCAGCCAAAGCAGTGCTTTAGGCCGCGGCTATTTGATGGAACAACCTAGCGCAGGAAAAGCCATTCTAAGGGCCTTGGAGCTGCAAACGGCCACCTTTCCCACTGCTATTCCTTATTGTATAGCCAAGGCTGTAACTAGGCTTTGCCCCAAAACAGGCTGCAAAACCGCGTTAGAAAACCCCCGCTGTTACCATAGTATGTAACAGCAGGGGTTTCGCTACGTCTGCCCAAGAAAGGCAATTTGTATTTTGGGACATTTGCCGCTGGTGGACCAGCAATAACCGCCATTGCCCAGGGTATCGGCAGTACACCGGAAAAAAAGATATTATTTCAGCCGATGAGCTCTCCCCGGTGTACTGCGTACAATTTGCGACTTAGTGGGCGCTGCCGTGGACACTCGGTCAATCTATCCACATTCAGATTGCGTGCCAGCGGCGTTTTCATGGTGGGTCTTGCAATAAAGCCGTCCTTGCCGTCGGTTATGGGCAGGGGCGCGCAGATGCAGTGAAATTGGTTTGAAACCGCAATGGAATACACATTGTTGCTTTGGGCAGCATTCCACACCCCGGTGAGCACCATATCGGTGGAGTAATCCCCCCGGGTCATCTGCTGGACGCAGATAATATACTGTGCACCCATTTCCGCAGCGATGCGCACAACCTCCGGGCGGTAGATATCCACATCCACACACAAAAATATGCCGCCAAATTCGGTGTTGTATACAGTGAGAGAAGAGGACCGTTTTGAACCGGTTTTAAAGGTGGTGTTTAGGTGGGTGGCCCGTTGGGCACCAACCACCTTTCCCTGAGGGGACACCAAGCAAAGGCACTGATACCCCATCAGCATAAACCGTTGGGGCACAAGATACACCTCGTAGTGTTTGGCGTACTTGCACACCCTGCGCAGGTACTCCTTGGTATCCTCCTCCGGCACCACCACCCCATTCTCTCCGGAAAACACAACAAAGTTGCTTCCCCATGCTGGTGATGTAAACGGCTCTCCTATACTCAGCGATAACTCCTGCACAGATTGTCCACCTCCAGGTATATCTTTGCCCCTGTTAGCGCTCCAAATTTTGGTTTCGCGCAGGGCCTACTCCTACCATCTTTATGGGGCATCCACACAATTCTTCCAGCTTGGCAATATAGGTTTTACAGTTTTCCGGCAGCTCATTAAAGGATTTGCAGCCAGAAATATCCTGGGTAAACCCAGGCACTTCTTCATACACCGGGCTGCACTGCTCCAGCTCTTCAAAGGTGGGGGGGAATTCGTGAATCAGGCTACCGTCCGGCTTGCGATAGGCGGTGCATATCTTCAGATCTCCCATACCGCTAAGGGTATCCAGCTTGTTGACAGCAAGGCCGGTGAGTCCGTTTACCCGCACAGCATGGCGCAGGATAACCGCATCAAACCAGCCCACACGTCTGGCCCGACCGGTGTTTGTGCCGTATTCATGGCCTTTTTCCCGAATTGCCTCGCCAATCTCCCCTTCCAGCTCGGTGGGAAAGGGGCCTTTGCCTACCCGGGTGGTATATGCCTTGGATACCCCCAGCACCTGGTCTATCATGGTGGGGCCAATGCCTGTGCCGATGCACACCCCCCCTGCAATGGGATGGGAGCTGGTTACAAAGGGATAGGTTCCCACATTTAGATCCAGCAGAGTGCCTTGCGCGCCTTCAAACAGGATCTCCTTGCCCTGCTTGTAGGCTTCATAGGTCAGCACCGAAACATCCCCCACATAGGGGGCCAGTCTCTGGCCTAGTTGGGTAAATTCAGCGATAATGGCTTCAATATCCAAAGGCTGTTTGCCATAAATGTTGGTAATTACCTCATTTTTCAGTGCACCTGTGGCTCTTGCTTTGCGTTCCAGCTCCTTGGGGTTTACAATATCGTAAATCCGCAGCCCGGTGCGCTCAGCCTTATCCATATAACAGGGGCCTATGCCGCGGCGGGTGGTGCCGATATCTCCATCCCCCCTGGCATCTTCCGAAAGCCCGTCCAAGGCGATGTGCCAAGGCATTACCGCATGTGCTCTGGCATCAATTACCAGATTGGCGCAGGAGATCCCCCTCGCTTCCAATTCGTCAATTTCTTCCAGAATGGATTTGGGATCTATTACCGTGCCACAGCCTATCATACAGCGGGTTTCCGGATAGAGTATACCCGATGGTATCAGCCTTAGCTTATATACTTCCCCGTTGTTTTCCACAGTATGCCCTGCATTGTTGCCCCCTTGGGAACGAATCACCACATGAGAGCGGGATGCCAGAATATCAATTATTTTGCCTTTCCCCTCGTCACCCCATTGAACCCCCACAACTACCTTGGTTGACAATTGTTCGACCCCTTTTCTTTATATATGTTTAGAGAAAAATACCTTTACGTAAATTTTCTGTAGCAGAGATTATTATAGCAAAATATGCCGCATTTATCAACAAAAGGATATTACATATTCAGGATCTGGCGGGAAATGCTAATTCTGCAAAGCACAGAACTACATTTTTGCTACTGCCAGCTTTTTCATCTACACCTGCGTGTTTTTTGCCCGGAACAATTCAGGCTGGCAGAATATGATGTGCCGCTATACTGCGGCAGTTAGGACGGTGTTTATGTCGAATATAACCAACGATGCGTATATGGAGATGACAAAATCCGCTTCTCCCAAATCCAAAAGCTACAAAAACATACCCCTGGCCTTTCTTTTTGGCGGCGCTATCTGCACCTTTGGAGAATGGCTTATCAATTTATACACCAATTTGGGTATGGAAAGGGACATTGCTATGTCCTCTGCGTCCATAACCCTAATATTTATTGCCATTTTGCTTACCGGGCTGAATGTATACGATTCCATAGCCAAATATGCAGGTGCAGGCACTTTGGTGCCGATAACCGGATTTGCCAACGCAGTCAGCTCCCCTGCTCTGGAATTTAAAACCGAAGGGTATATTTCCGGGGTGGGTACCAAAATGTTTGTTATCGCAGGGCCGGTAATTGTGTACGGTCTGGTGGCGGGTATGACCTACGGCCTGGTGCTATACCTATTCAAGCTGTATTAAGGAGGCAGATACAATGGCAGAAAAACTGGGTAACTATACGCGCAAGCTCTGTTCCAGCCCCTCTATCATCGGTTTTGCCTCGGTGGGATCCAGAAAAGAATCCCAAGGGCCCATGGCCCCGTATTTTGATATTATCAACGATGACTCCATGTTTGGCCAAACCACCTGGGAAAAGGCTGAAAGCCGTATGCAGCAGGAGGTTTCGGAAAAGGCGATGGTCAAGGCGGGGGTCAGCGCAAACAACATCAACTATGTTTTTGCAGGCGACCTGCTCAACCAGTGTATTGGCAGCCACTACGGCCTGCGAGAGCTGGGAGCACCATTTATCGGCCTGTATGGTGCTTGCTCCACAATGGCCGAAAGTCTGGGGCTTGCGGGGGTGTTTATCGATTCGGGTATGGCCGAGTGCACATTGGCCCTTACCTCCTCCCATTTCTGTTCTGCTGAGCGCCAGTTCCGGTTCCCCTTGGAATACGGCGGCCAGCGAACCCCCACTGCACAGTGGACGGTGACAGGTGCCGGTGCAGCGGTTGTTGCACCCAACTGTATGCCGCCTTATATTCGTTCGGTAACTTTTGGGTCGATTCTGGACAAGGGCATTAAAGATATTGCCAATATGGGTGCGGCTATGGCACCCGCCGCAGCACAAACCATCTCCCGCTTTTTTACCGATACCTTAACCAGCCCGGACAATTATGATATGATCCTCACCGGGGATTTGGGCTATGTGGGCTCCACCCTACTCGTTCAGCTCCTGGAGCGGGATGGGTATCGGATACAGGGCAAACACGCCGACTGTGGTCTGCTGATTTACGACCGGGAGAAGCAGGATGTTCACGCAGGGGGCTCAGGCTGTGGGTGCAGCGCATCGGTGCTCTGCTCCTATATCCTGCAGTCTATGCGAGATGGCAAGCTCAACGACGTTTTGTTTATTGCCACCGGCGCACTGATGTCCCCCATAAGCGTTCAGCAGGGGGAAAGCATCCCCAGCGTAGCGCATCTGGTGCATCTGTCCACCAAACCCAATTAGGAGGAAGGATTTTATCATGGAAGTATTTTGGGAGTATCTCCGCGCCTTTCTGGTAGGCGGTGCTATCTGTGCAGTTGGCCAGGTGCTTATCGACTATACCAAGATTACACCCGCTAAAATTTTGGTTTCCTTTGTTGTGTTGGGGGTAATTCTAGGGGCTTTTGGGTTGTACCAGCCGTTGGTGGAATTTGCCGGAGGCGGTGCCACTGTCCCCTTGTTGGGGTTTGGCAACAACATCGCCAAAGGCACCCTAGAGGCTGTGCAGGAAAAAGGCCTGTTAGGGGTTTTAACCGGCGGGCTCACTGCCTGCAGCGGCGGTATTGCCGCTGCTATCTTCTTTTCCTTTGTGGCAGCGCTTATCTTTAAGCCAAAGGATAAAAGTTAACCACTGCGCTAAAAAAGCCCCGACGCAGCTGTCGGGGCTTTTTTATGGAACTGTAGGCATTGCTGTTATGTACTTATTCATCCCGCTTCATTTTAAATATGAGGCGAAGAAGAGGCGCTAAGATTCTAGGACTTTTGATTACAACTATTTTCATCCATGACACCACCTTACAAAATTAGCTGAAATAAATACTTCCTCCCAAGTAGATAAGGGCAATTGCAGCAAACAGGAGCGCCAGCCTGACCGAACCGAGCAGCGCCAAGATCAGTCCCAGACCAAATGCCAGCATAAAAATGGGCAGTCTTTCGTATTTAAAGTATCGTCTACGGCATCTTCTACCCATGTCCCCACCTTCCACAAATCGCCTCTTCCCTTACAGACAGAAGGCTTTTGTTCCAGTATACGCGGGGGGGATGCAATATGTTAATATAAATTCTTTGTGGCGGGGGGTATTTGCCTTGCACTTTGGCAAAATTGGGGGTACAATAAATACCATGATTACAAAACTATTGGAAGCTCCATCCCTTTGGGAAACACTATCCCAGTGCCAAAAGCCCATCGTACTGTACGGTATGGGGGACGGCGCAGATAAATTGCTGACTGCATGCAGCCGATTTGACATACCCATAGCCGGTGTATTTGCCAGCGACAACTTTGTCCGCGGTCAACAATTTCACCAGTGGCAGGTGAAAACCATGGCAGCTCTGGAAGCAGAGCTGGGGGACTTTGTGGTATTGCTGGCTTTTGCCACCAGCCGCCCCCAGGTTTTGGCCCAGGTGGATGCTGTGGCAAAGCGCCACACCCTGTATGCCCCGGATCTGCCGGTTTGTGGGGATATTCTCTTCACCCGCCAGTATCTTCAGAACCGCCAGCAGGATGCCCAAAGGGTCTATCAGCTACTGGCGGACGAACCCTCCCGTCAGGTGTATTTGGACATCCTTCGCTATAAGCTCAGTGGGGATATTCAGTATCTCTATCGCTGCCATTCCCCTAAGGAAACAGTCTGGACAGAGCTTTTATCTCCCACCCAAGCTGAATTTTTTGTGGATTGCGGCGCATACACCGGGGACACGGTGGAAGAATTTTTAGTGCAGTGTTCCGGTGAATATGCAGGCATTTTGGCTTTGGAACCGGATAGACGCAACTTTAAAAAGCTGTTGCAAACAGTATCCACGCTGGATCCCAAAAAGGTCTCCTGCCACAATCTGGGGGTTTGGAGCCACCAAGATACCCTGTTGTTTGCACACAAATCCGGTCGACAGGCTGCACTGTCTACCCAGGGTATCCCAACCCCGGTAAACAGCATTGACAACCTTTTGGATGGCAGAGCCGCTACCCTGATAAAATATGATGTGGAAGGTGCTGAAACCCAGGCCCTTTTGGGTAGCCGCAATACCATCCAGAACCATTCTCCCCGCCTTGTTGTCAGCGCCTATCACCGCAGCGAAGATTTGTTTGACCTGCCGCTGCTTATTCATCAGCTAAACCCCAGCTATCGGCTGTATTTGCGCCACCACCCCTACATCCCGGCATGGGACACCAACCTATATGCCATACCATAACAAATGCTACTATAGATAGGAGAACCTGTATGAATGCTGAAATCCTCTGTGTGGGAACCGAGCTGTTGCTGGGGGATATTGTAAACACCAACGCCGCCTTTATTGCAAAGGAGCTAGCCATGTTGGGTATCGGTTGTTATTACCAAACAGTGGTGGGAGATAACCCCCAGCGACTTCGCCAAAGCCTGGAAACCGCATTGTCCCGTTCGGATATGGTAATTACCACCGGAGGACTGGGCCCTACTTACGATGATTTAACCAAAGAAACGGTGGCAGAGTATTTTGGCAGAAAGATGCAGATGCATGAACCATCCCTACAAGCCATGAAGGAAGTTTTTGCTAAATTCAATCATGCTATGACCCCCAACAACGAAAAGCAGGCCCTGATGCCTGAGGGGGCCACAGTGTTTGCCAACGACCGGGGCACGGCTCCCGGGCTGGCGGTGGAGGGGGATGGTAAAATTGTCATTATGATGCCCGGCCCCCCCAGAGAGATGACCGCTATGTTTGAAAACCAGGTGCGCCCTTATCTACAAAGGCTTTCCAACACCATCTTGCTATCCCACAGCATTCACATGTTCGGTATCGGCGAATCTACCCTGGAAGCACAGCTGCGGGAATACATGGAGTCCCACCAAAACCCAACCATCGCCCCTTACGCCAAAGAAGGCGAGGTGCTGCTGCGGGTTACCGCCGGGGCAGAAAGCCAAGAAGCTGCCGAAAAGCTGCTCCAGCCGGTGGTGGAAGAAATTTGTAGCCGGTATGCCCAATTTGTCTATGGGGTTGATGTGGGCACTGTACAAAACGCTTTGGTACAAGCTTTATCCCAAAAGGGCAAGACCATTGGTGTTGCCGAAAGCTGCACCGGTGGATTAATCGCCCAGCGCATTACCGAGATCCCCGGCGCCTCCAAGGTGTTTGGCTGCGGTGTGTGTACCTATTCCAACCAAATGAAAGAGTCGCTCCTCAAAGTTTCCGCGCAAACCCTAGGGGAATATGGTGCAGTATCTAAGCAAACCGCTCAGGAAATGGCTGAAGGGGTTCGGGCATTGTCTGGGGCAGATATCGGCCTTTCCATAACCGGTATTGCCGGGCCGGATGGTGGAACCCCAGAAAAGCCGGTGGGGCTTGTCTATGTTGGGGTAAGCACCGCCCAGGGTATCCAGGTGAAAGAACTGCGCCTGAGCCGGGGATACGGTGGAGAACGGGAGTTTATCCGGTATAGTGCATCCACCAATGCGCTCCATCTGGCATTGCAGGCTGCAAAAGCTTTCTAGCGGATACTAACTATACACCAACTAAAAGCAGCAGGGGTTGTTACACTTTGGTCGATTAGTGACCTAGGTGAACAACCTCTGCTGCTTTTGTGATACTCTTTTGCCTTTGGGTATTTATGGCGTAGCTATGGGGTTATTGCATTCTTGCTGCTCTGCTTCTGGGCTCAATCATAGAGGGGCGTTGTTTGTCAAACCCTGGGTTAAAGGCATAGAAGTTTTTGCAGTCCAGCTGATCCTGGGTGTAGCGCAGTGCTTCACCAAACCGCTGGTAATGTACAACTTCCCGCTCGCGCAGGAAACGGATAACATCTTTGACATCCGGGTCATCCGCCAGCCGTAAAATATTGTCGTAGGTGGTGCGGGCTTTTTGTTCTGCTACAATGCTGTAACAACAACTAAAACCGCCAGCATATTTCCAGTGGTAGCACTTTTGTGTCCGGGGTACGCCTTCCCAGATACACCTTGTCTATCAGTTGATCCACCACTGGCCTGGTGAGGCTTTTGGCAAATAGACAGCGCAACGCTTCCTCCAAAGGGCTTGTGGGCTGTGTTTGTTGCTCCTCTTTGTTTATTTCCTCTGTAAGGTACTGGTAGTGGAGGTTTATTCCTTGTTGTTCCCTGCGAAATTCCTCTGCCAGCTCCACAAATTCACCCTCGCTGATGATCCCTTTGAGCCTATCCCGATAAAGTGTCTTGATGGCGCCAGCGATTTGTTCCTGTTTTTTTTGGTATGCCGCTTGTTGTTCCCGCAAGGCCTTTAGGTTGCTGAATTCGCTGGGTTCCTTGGCTAACTCCGCCAAAAGCTGCTCATCCAGGTATTCACCCACCAATAGTTTAAGCTCCTGGATCACCGCTTTTTCAAGTGCTTCCACCGATACAAATGCCCCCGGACAAGCATCCCTGGCCAGCTGTTTGGTGGCGCATTTCAGGTACTGTTTCCCTCGATTTTTGGAGGATCGCAGGGTGCAGCCACAATGCATACAAACCACCTTGTTGGCAAACATCCCAATCTTACCCCCTATAAAAGGCTTTGCCTTTTGGGCTAACAGCGCCTGGACGGTATCCCACAATTGCTTTTCTATAATCGGCTGGTGGGTGTTTTCCACCCGGATCCACTGTTGGCTGGGAACCGGCTTGTTTTCTTTGGTTTTGTAGGAGATACTGGTGTATCTGCCCTGTACCATATGGCCTATGTACAATTCGTTGGTAAGCATACGGGATATGGCGCTGTATTTCCACAAGGTGCCGATTTTGCTTTTTGGCTGTTTATACCCTATGCCGCTAAGCTGCTTATATTGTGTGGGATTTGGCACCCCCCTTTCGTTGAGCATCCGGGCAATGGCGGTCTTACCATATCCATCGGCAAAAAGGGTGAACACCTGGCGCACCACACAGGCTGCTTGTTCATCCACCAGCAAATGACCTTTTCTATTTGGATCCTTTTTATAGCCATACAGTGCAAAGGAGCCGATATGCATACCATTTTTTCGTTTATGGGTAAGAACGCTTTTGATGTTGTCCGACAAATCCTCCAGATACCATTCATTGATAAGACCGTTGATTTGCCGAGCCTTTTTGTTTCCCTTATTTTGGGTATCGGCGTTGTCCACAATGCTGACAAACCGAATGCCCCACAAGGGAAACAACCCGTGGATATATTTTTCCACAAGCTCCAGTTCTCTTGTGAATCGTGACTGGGTTTTGCAGAGGACAATGTCAAATCGCCTGTGCTTTGCATCTGTAAGCAGCCGATTAAATGCAGGGCGTGTACGGTCCGCTCCGGCATAATCCTCATCGCTGTAGATTCCATAGATCTCCCACTGCTGCTTATGGGCATAGTCAATTAGCATTGATTTTTGGTTTTGTATGCTCTCACTGTCGTCGGTATCCTGTCGCTTATGGGTATCCTCTTCGGACAAACGGCAATACAGCGCCGCTTTCACCCCGCTACACCTCCCCCTCTGTCATGTCCGATACTGTCATTGGGTCGGGGGGATAAAGGGTTTTTGATTCCTGCAAAATCAGCTGAGCAACTATTTGGGTGAACACCCTTTTCCTGTTTTGTTGGTCTTTTTCTTTAAAAACGTTGGTACACACTATGGGACCTGTTTGCTTTGGCATACCCATCCCCCATTGGTTTCTACTAATACTAGACACCGAATACACTCGCCAACCGATTTGCCAGCTGTTTTTATCGCAGACACTTCCGGTGTTTGTGGGAACAGCTGCATTGGTTGGTGAGAGTAGTTGGTGTTGTGGTATAAAGCATATGATCCCTTGCTTGTACCCTATACATACAGAAAGCTCCGACAACTGGCTGCATATCAGCACACCAATTGCCGGAGGGTATTTTTACAAAACAACTATTTTACTAGAGCGCCCCGCACATACTTGGCGCTGATGTGGCGGTCATCCGAAAGGTATACCGCCCGTTCCAAACGCTCCAGGATACTGAGGGTCAGGGTGGTGGGGATTTTCCCATCCTCCAACACCACTGCATCAAATTCATACCCTGCTTCAAAGCTGCCCACCTGACCAAAAAAGCTACCGCCACCCAATGTGGCAAGATAAAAGGCCTCCTGTATGGTAAGGGGTGCAACCTGCTGATCCACCAGCCGCCAATACAGCTTGGAGCATTGAATAGCATCCCCCATGACCCGCAAGATGGATAGATGGGATCCCCCAGCAATATCGCTGCCCAGCCCCACCGGAACACCTGCCTCCAACAACCGGCGCACCGGCGCAATCCCGGAGGACAGATTGCTGTTGGATTGGGGACAGTGGGCCACATACACCTTGTTTTTCACCATCAGCGCCAGCTCTTCGGGTGTGGGCCAAACACAGTGGGCCATAATGGTGGGCACATCCCCCCCAAACAAGCCGTGTTTGTTGTAAGCATCCCCATAACAACTGGAATGGGGGCAAAGCTCCTTCACCCATGCAATTTCCCCTGGGTTTTCCGAAAGGTGGGACTGGACCGGCAGGTTGGTGCGCCGCTGAATTTCCCCCAGATTTTTAAGAAGCTCCTCTGAACAGGTGGGGATAAATCGGGGTGTGAGGATAGGGCTTACAGTTTTGTAGTTCCCCTGGCAGCTTTCCAACCAGGCAAGGGTATCCTCTGCCGATTGCTGTGGGCTTTGCTCCCGGAGATAGTCCGGGCTGTTGCGGTCCATATTCACCTTGCCCACCATAGCCACTATGCCGGTGTTCTCCAACAAATCCATTAGGCATCGGGTGGCCTCGGTGTGTATGGTGGCGAAGATACACGCTCGGGTGTTGGGGCCTATGCGCAGCTCCTCTACAAACAGAGCATAGGCCTTTTGGGCATATTCTATGTCCCTGTACTTTGCTTCCTCAGGAAATGTATGGGTCTCCAGCCACTGGAGCAGCTCCAAATCCATCCCCATTCCCCGAAAGGCAAACTGTGGCCCATGTACATGAAGATCCACCAGCCCGGGAATGACCAGCTTGTCGCTATAATCGGTGATGGGTAGCTGGTCATACTGCTGGGGCAGCTGGGAATATACCCCCGCGGATCTGCCTCCCACACAAACCAAATAACCGTCTTTCACCGTTTCCACTGTATCCAAGCTTTTGCTGTAACAAAGATCCCCTTTAATTACAAAATCTTGCACTTGGTCAACCTCTCTCTCGCTGTTTTTCATGGTGTCGAATACTGCAAACCTACCGGTTATAAAAACTTTGGTAAATAAAAAAATCCACCCTAAAAAGTATCCTCCGGTTTTTCTGTGTATGACTACAGAAAAACTTATAGACAACTTTTTACGGCAGCTGGTAGATACGTTCACCCATATTGTGAACCTATATAAGTTTGTTTGAAACGCATATTCTATTTCGTCTTCATAATACTGCACTTTACTCAGATTGTCAACAGGCAAAAGTGTGATTTTTGTAGAAATATTAATGGTTTTTTTGGTTGTCTAGTCAATAGCCATTTTGTTGTTTTTGCTGTATTTTAGGTATTAAGCTAAATATAGCGCTAAATACCTCTCTCTATCTTCACATTTTTTATAATAGTATGATTTTTTGGTTTTGGGTGTCATTGCCTATGTGTAACCCCAAAAAAATGTCCATGACCCCGCCATATAT
>CAYNCW010000009.1:0-20412 GCA_964395635.1 uncultured Oscillospiraceae bacterium | reverse complement strand
CATACCATCTCGACCGATAAGCTCAAACAGTTCCAAATAAATATCATTCAACGCCTCAGCCTCATTGCCCTCAACTTCAAAAAGCTTATACACAATCTCGTCATTAATATTTTCAAAATCAATCTTAATCACCATATCGCCTCCTTCATTTAAAGTATAACAAAGCATAATGGCATAAATCCAATCCTAAAAGGATGTGTTTTTAGTACCGTAAATTACTCCTTTTTGTGAATCTAAAATAGGAGTAATTTTTCCTGCTATTTTAGAAATGCGATTGAAATTGTTATAGCGTTATTTTAAGAATATATAAAAGAGGATACGGCTAATACGAAAGTATTCAATTGCGAGATATTGCTCATAACAGAACGTCGCAAGTAGCGGGGCTTTTAAGCGACTCTTTCAAACTCAAAGCATTATAAGAACGTAACCCTGCCATTTTCGGTAGAATTCCGTTCTTGATCGTGCTTCGATTATGAAAAATACTTTATGCGAAATTAATCGAGAGTGTATGGGTTTAGTTCTAACAGCTTTTTTACAGCGTGTCATGCCTGTATCTCTACCTTTTTTGTTCGCACAGCTTCCTCAGAATTTCTCCTTTGTCCGCTTTTATTTTCCCATATACTTCTTTCCTCCGATATTTTGGTGCAAACACTATATGGTACTGGCATCGCCACTTGAAATTGGATTGTAATAAACTTTGTATGTCGTTCATGCGATAAAACCTCCTTTTGCTTCCTTTGTGCGGATGGCAAACCTGCACTTATCCTAACAAAAGGAGGTTTTCTTGTATTTAAAAATTTTCATCCTCACCAGCAGAGCTGGTGGTTTTTTCGCTAAAGCTTTAATATAAAAATCCCCATGCCATTCTCGGCATGGGGATTTTTTGGTGTGTTGAAGGTTGGCAGGCTATAACGCTAATCACGGCAATGTGCATATTTCTTTATACAGAAAATTCATTTCATCCCGAAAATTGCCCCATTCCTCAACTGCTATCTTTACTAGATGTAATGGGTCTTGAGCATCTGCAATAACCTCTAAAGAAAGTTCAGGAATTTTAGTCCGACACTGTTTAGTAATTTCACGCCGATTCGATTTAGGAATTTTACGTCTATGTAGATTGGTAATTTTACATCTGTTAGATTTGCTAGTATCTTCTGCAATTTCCATGTTTATTGAAGCGGATTCATCGTCAAAGCCAAATCTGTTGTTTAAAACAGCCTCTATAGATAACGCTTGTATACTCAGCCTATTTGTAAAGCTTTGGATGTTTGTGTACAATTCTGCATCCTTATGGTTTGGGTCAGGTGAGATTTGGATTAAATCAATTCTATCCACATTGAATTTTGTTGAATCAATTCTATAGAGAATTGGAGGTTTTTTGTTAATAATGTCCATAATGCTAAGGTTACTGATAATTTTAATGAATCTGTCGCGTACATTATTGGAACTCTGCTCGGATAGTGTTTCGCTCAGAAGTTCCTTATTGACATTTGTATCGTCACTGAAAATTGATGCTGTTGTCTGTAATGCTACTGAAGCGGTGACAGGTATGGTCTTGGCACTCGGTTTTGTCGATAATGGTAGCTTATATATCTTTTGAAATTGATTCAGCAGACTCCAATAAAACTCATCCGGTATCTTGGTCTTAAGATTAACAACGCAGTTTTCGTTATCGGCCATTGGGCGGAATGCTTCTTGTAGCTTTGGCCACGAGGTATGTGCCCGGTCACTTAGGAATTTAATAAAGCCCTTTTCGTCCACCTTGTCATCAGGAAAATGTTCGTATATTTTACATATCCTATGGCCGCTAACCCAACTTTTGGCGGTTACATGATTGACTGGCTTTTGCTCGGATCCAGCAGCGTCGAAAAGAGCAGCGGCAAATTTACCTTTGCCACCAATAAAGAGACCTGTACCACGCATGGCTTCGGCGTATTCTCCAAACTTCACAAGATATTCCCCCTTTGCGTTTAGGCGTTTTGCACCAAAATCTTTATGCACCACAAATGCACCATTCCTGCTATTCGTATCGCACCAAATCGCTTTGTTATCATTTAAAATAACGAAGGCGTGGAACGGGCACACCTTACTCCTACACTCTACCACACACGTCTGCGTAATACAATAAAGGTTGTGATTTTAATGAGTAGCAACAGCAGAGAGCAAGTAATACCACTAACAAATCCATCCATAGCACCAATTATCAAAGCGCTCGAAGATTTGTTTAAAATCTTCAATGACAAATTTTTTAATAGTGCACTATTGAAGCCTGTGATTACGCTGTCGCAGAAGGGTACGAAATCGGTTAGGGGTTGGTGTACTGCTGAAAAGGTTTGGGAAGACCGGAGAGCCGAGAAATACTACGAATTAAACATTTGCCCTGAGTTCCTTAAAAACCCAATCGAGGAAGTATGCGAAACATTGCTCCACGAGATGGCTCATTTGAAGAATGTCATTGATAACATCCCAGATTGCTCCAGCGGTGGCCAATATCACAACAAGAATTTCAAAATGAGCGCAGAGAATTATGGTTTAACTATTGAAAAGCATCCCAGATATGGCTACTCCATAACCTCGCTTAAACCCGAAACGCTTGAATTTATCAATGGACTCAATCTCTCGGTTTTTGATTTGTTCCGAAACGAACAAATTGAAGCTGACGCTGAAACTGCGAAGAAACCTAAAAAATCATCCACCCGAACATATATATGCCCTAAATGTGAGACGATTATCAGGGCAACAATGGATGTTAAGGTCAGGTGTGATGGTTGTGATGTGCTCTTTGTTAAAGAAAACTCCGATAAATAAAGCTGCAGGAATATAGCACGCTTGAAAGGAGCGCTTATGATGAAAAATACACTACCGCTATATGAAGACGAGGGCGAAGGAGCTTCTGTAAATACTTATGGTCTTTACCTTGACTATAAAAAGAATAAGCCTGAAAAAGTTCGAAAGCATAAAACGAAGAAGCCCAAGTATCACATATACGATTCCGACTATGATGAGGAATCCTATGCGCTTTTTGGCGACGCGCATGATAATTATGAAAGCTTGATGCTCGGCAAACACTCGTCTGAGCGCAAAGACAGCGGTGTGCCAGACTGGATGGTACTTAACCCTGATGATGGTGGATTCCATTTCGGAAAGCTCAGTTCTCAATCTGGCTGCTATGTTGGTAAACAACGGGATCGCGATGGGCATATCGCGGTCTTCGGGGGCAGCGGAAGCGGCAAAAGTTCACAAATCGCTATCCCCACTATCCACACATGGAAAGGGCGGATTTTTGCGATTGATGTTAAAGGGGAACTGTTGGCGCAGGCAACAGGCGAGCCGATGAAGGTTCTTTACCTGACCCAAGACAAAAGGAATATGTCTTTTACCTACGACCCTTTTTATCACTTGCGACAAGAGGGTGAGGCGAATTTAGTAGCCAATGCTCGTGAGCTGGCCCATGCTATCATTCCTTTGCCGCACTATATACGCGAACCATTCTGGATTCAATCTGCGCGTTG
Source organism: uncultured Oscillospiraceae bacterium (assembly GCA_964395635.1). Taxonomy (GTDB): domain Bacteria; phylum Bacillota; class Clostridia; order Oscillospirales; family Ruminococcaceae; genus WRAV01. The sequence goes on along the minus strand of CAYNCW010000009.1, from coordinate 16,900 downwards.
TATTTTAACATCGGCAATCGTATATTACTACAAAATTGGCCTTACATTTATTGATGCTATGATTAAGATTAAAACCGCCAAATTGAGCCAGCTGGTCAAAAGCATTGTTGCCGACAATATCACAGCCGCGACAGCCTGCATAAACCCGGACTTGGATATCGAGGATTCAAAAATGCTGACAGGAATCAGCGAGGAAATCCATAATCACATAGCAGTCTTTGCCACAGATCTGGTTGTTCAAGACGCCTTAACACCTTCTGAAGACACAATAACATGGAGTGATTTGGAAACTCACGATATCTTTATCCGTGTGGACCAACGCCGCCTGGATCAATGGGGCAACGTAATTGCCCTACTGGTTACTCAACTTGTGAGGTCATTAGAAAGCCTTCCGGAGAAGTACAGTCTTGAAGGTGTCGGTCTGCTACCCAAATTGCTGCTGCTTGACGAGTATCCCAAATTGGGAAAGATTGATGTTATCACCTCCGCCTTGTCTACGTTGAGGTCTAAAAACGTAACGATCGCCCTATTCTGCCAGGCGCTTCCGTATCTCGATGCCCTTTATGGCCAGGACATCCGGCGTATCATAATAGATAACTGTTCCTATATTGCAATCTTGAAAGCTACCGATCACGATACCCAGAGAGCATTCTCAGAAATGATTGGCACCGCTAAAACTGTTACGCGGGGGATTGGCGCTAACTACGACACGCCTACAGGGGAGATGAATGGATACAGCAGGAGCATCACCGAATCTCGAGAACCAGCTATCTTTCCACACGAACTTGCAACCCTAAAAGACATCGTGCTGATAACCCCGGACGGTTTTTGCCGTGTTGAGAAAGCACCTTTCTATGAATTAGAGAGAAAAACATTCCACATGCCGACGCCAGAACCTGCCAAGACTGTTGTATACCTTACAAGGAGTGAGCTGCCATGTCTACCACGTTAGATAATAGAATCGCACAGGCGAACGAGAGGGCCGCGCGGGCAGAACTCCAACACAGGCTTAGGCAAAGGCGCGAGCGCCAGGCGGAGGAAAAAAAAGATAAGCACCGTTATTATATCATTGGCGAATTAGTTGTAGAATTTTTCCCTGAGGTTTTGCGTTTTGAGCCTGGAACCAAGGCTGAGAATGACGTAGAGTTCCAGCCGTTTAAAACATTCCTGTCGGTGCTGGCCACCGACAGTGGGTTGATGGCACGGCTAAAAGACGAGGCAGTCTGCAGGTTGTTGTTAAAAAATCAGGACTGCTGATTTTAAGCGCACTTACACATTCTATATATTGTATACCAAGGAGGAGATTACCAATGTCATTATACAGTTTTTCCGTCAAACCCGTGAGCAGGCTGAAGGGCGAGTCCGCTGTGAAAGTGGCCGCCTATCAGAGCCGGGGGATGTTGTATGACGAACGTGTATCTAAGCAATATGATTTCACATGCAAGACAGATCTTCTTTACAGCGAGATCCTTTTACCCGCCACTGCGCCACCTAAGTTCCTTGACCGCCAGATGCTGTGGAGTTCCGCCGAGATAGCGGAAAAGCGATACGACGCCCGTACATCAAAGGCGGTAATTGTAGCCCTGCAAAATCTGCAAAATGAATTACCTATAGAGTCCCAGATAGAATTGGTTAGGAAGTTTGTAACAGAGGCGTTTGTAAGCCTGGGCATGTGCGTTGATATTGCAATCCATGACGGGCAACGCATAGATCAGCACTATATGCACGACCACGCAGGAATTATCCCCGATAACCCGCATTTACACATATTGCTAACTGACCGCCCGGTAGACAAAGACGGGTTCTGTGCCAAAAAGAACCGGGACTGGAACCAAAAAGCCTATATCCGCCAATGGCGCGAATTATGGGAAAGGGTGTTAAATCATGAGTTTGAGCGGAGGGGCTTGGACACAAGAGTGAGTTGTGAGAGCCTTGAAGTTCAGCAGCTTGGCCTTGAACCGAAAAAGCATCTCGGACGTACTGCAACGGCACTGGAAAAGCGCGGGATACAAACTGACCGCGGCAACAAAAATCGTGAAATTGAAGCTCGAAATGAGGAACGCAAAGAACAGCAGCGCCAATGTCAGCTAGAGCGGAAGCGGAATCGCATCCGTAATCATGAATTGTCCCGGTAGTATAAGCTTTTAATGCCAATACAAACGGCGACTATGAAGGCTCCAAAGATTGCTTGGCGTTGGTACATCCTAAAAGCTGGCTTATATATTCTAGATATAATGATAGGCAACCTAAGAATAATCATTATTAATCGTTGAAAGGAGAGGCGCTATGTGCTTAACCACGTAGTATTACATTATCCCGCGGATAAAAAATTATTGACTCTACCCGGCGAAGAGATTGTGGCCTTCCGCTCAACTAGTCATAAGACATGCCGATCTGCGAATACGCTTAAGCAAAGCGACATAGGGGAGGCGGTTTGCATGGCTAAGGTCAAGGAGGGGAATGTGGTTCGCAATTTCAAAATTGGCAATACCCGCGTCATAATCTGCGACGATTACTGCCGGGACAAGACGCCGGATGAAGTTAACGCAATTCTAGCAAGAATAGCATGCCGGGCGCAAGAGCGACTATCCGCACTTGCTGCCACACAAAGTTTCGAGACTGTTTGAGCGCCATTTCAACTACTGTTACATATATGCCTACAGAGCTGGGAAACTGCTTTGTAGGCGTTATTTATTATTACAAATAATTATTATTGATAACATTATTGACCTAATTCTTCGGTGCCCACATCGGTCAATACACCGGTAACCTGGCCATAAGGGCATGCATAACGCTGACTTAGATACCGCAAACCGGCAGCTGTCTCGCCGTCAGGTCCACCCAGCTGTGTCATTACTATTTTGGCCAAAGCCGGGTTAGGATTTTTAACATTTACAGGATATTGTAATTTCTTATCGTAAGTCCACATACTTTATGCCTCCTCTATCTGCCATGGCCATGGATCATCGGTCCATCTCCAGCGGGGGCCACCGTCATAGTCTCCGCGGGTCAATGGTCCAAATTGCTGCACATATTCCTTGGCTGCTGCTTGGCGCATTTCTAAATACTGATTATAGTAGGCCAATGCTGGTTGATCGGTTGGGTGGGTATCCAGATACAGTGCAAGGTCATTCAGTGCAAAATCCAGCATCTGAACCCGTTGCATAAGTACATCACGTTGTGTCATCTCCGGTTACCTCCTAAGAACGGTTTATCCAATTGAGGAAACAGGGTGCCTTTTTGAAAGCCTTCCTCTAATGTATAGGGCTGAATCCACTTTTGTTCCGGCACATAGGCCATAGCAGGGGTTATGCAGTAGCCACATTGGGTGGGCTCACCGCCCCATTCCTCAATCGGAATGTGCCCAATTGGGGGACGCACGGAAGGATACATCGGCCGGCTTGGCAAGGTGGCAATAGGGGGATACTCCGGCAAAGGCATGGTGCTTACCATTGGGGGCATGGGCAAAGGCATCCCACCCATAGGCGGGTATTCAGGCAGAGGCATGGTGCTCACCGGATACTCCGGTGCAGGTAGAGGCATGGTGCTCACCGGATACTCCGGTGCAGGCAGAGGCATGGTGCTCACCGGATACTCCGGTGCAGGCAGGGGCATGGTGCTTATGCCGGTGGGGGGGGGCGTGGGTTTGGTGCTCCCCATAGGCGGGCGGGGTGTTGGTTTGGTGAGTAAAATGGGGGGAAGGGGCGTGGATTTAGTCATGGTAGGTACTGGTTGTGCCTGTGGCGGAACTGGTAAGGTAGAGACACCTGGTGGCGGATTTTCTATTTCCACGCACAAAACTTCTTCGGTGCGACTATTGTTACCCTCCCGTTTCCAACCATTATAGTTTTGGTTCTGGGAATACAGGTTTTTGTTGCTTAATTCCAAAAATATTCGCTCCTTTCTTTTTGGCTTTAAACCAGAATATGCGCAGATGGTGCCGCTGGTGCTATTGCACCTTATGGTAAAGGGGTTTTAAAGGCTTATAAAATTAGCCAAAGAAACAGATAAGGCATTCAAAATATTCCCAACAATTCCAAAAACTGAATTTTTAGCTCCCAAGTGGCAAAAATACTGTTGGAATGCCTTTACAATCTTGCCAAACAGGAGCGAATGAATGACTGAACAGATGTGCAATCAAGTATTGGCCGCTGTAAAACAGGCCCAGGAGCATACCACTTTTTCTTCTCCTGAAAAACTCAGCAGCCATCTTCGGGCTACTACCCATAAACTGCGCCAACAATACCTTTTGGCCAACCAGCGCCAACAGCGGGCACCGGAAGAAGAATGGCTCTGCGACAATTACTATGTGCTGGAAAAAGAGAGTAAGCAAAGCGTTAAGGATATACGCCATTTGGCAAAAAAATCGGCGCCGGGGGAGCTGGTATCTCTTTACGAGATCTTTCACCGGGTACTTATCCAGGTTCAGCCCCCCATAACCGACGAATCGTTGACTGTGATTCTCAAAGCTGTGGCACAAAATAGGCTTATTAGCGAGAAACAATTCGGCTTTATTCCTGCTGCTATTAAAATAGTCATGGTGGAAATGGCCTACAAAGCTTGTTTTGAGCAGCACTCCCCCCAAATGATAAGCTATGCAATTATTGGCCTGAGCCGTTTGGGGGCTGTGGATATTGAGGGGATTATCCACGAATGCAGCAGTGTGGAAGCCGCACTGCTGCAAGACCCTGCCGGGGTTTATCCGGGTATGGATAGCGAAAGCCGACAATACTACCGCCACCTTGTTGCCCGTATTGCCGCCAAAATGAAAAAGCCCGAGGACGAAATCGCCCGGGATCTGCTTCGCCAATGCAGTACCCAACCGGAAGGTGATGTTCGTCGCCATATCGGCTACCCTTTGGTGCACAGCCCCTATATTGTAAAGCCACGGCTTCGTCGGGGAAAGCTGGCATTGGGGCTGGGAATCGCAGTTCCCTTACTGCTGGCGTTGGGTTTTAGCTTCTTGTGCCGCAACCCATGGCTGTTGTTTATCACCTTTTTGCCTTTGTGGGAGATTTGCCGCACCATCATCCAACACGCCATTACCGCCGGTGTGGGGGTGGATTTCATCCCCAGAATTAACCTAAAAAAACTTACCGACAAGCCCAAAACAGTTGTGCTTGTCTCTACTCTGTTGCCCAAGCCTGCCGATGCACCCCAGCTGAAAAAGCGATTGGAGCAGCTGTATTTTTCCAATTCCGATCCGGATATGTACTACTGTATTTTGGCGGATTTTGGCGAATGCCAATTCCCCACAGATGAAAAGGACGAAAGCCATATAGCCGCTGCCCGCAGGGTGCTAGAATCTCTAAACCAGAAACACCAAAACCGGTTTATGCTGTTTCTACGGGCCCGCACCTACAATAAAACCCAAAACCGCTATTCAGGCTGGGAGCGCAAGCGGGGTGCCATCACCGAGTTTGTGCGGTATGTAAAGGGCGAAAAGGTCTCGCTTCACACATTTGTAGGGGACAGCTACGTCCTGCCCCAGATCAAATACATCATTGCACTGGATGCTGACACCAATCTGCTCTACGAAAGCGCCCAAACCTTGGTTTCTGCCGCTATCCACCCTCTTAATCGCCCGGTTATTGGCTCGGAAGGCGTGGTGGTGGAAGGATACGGTATTCTAACCCCCAAAATCAGCACCGACCTAGAAAGTGCCCGCAGCACTGCTTTTTCCCGAGTAATGACCGGCTGCGGCGGTGTCACCGCCTACGACACCAAGGATAAGGATTTCTACCAAGACTTTTTTGCTGAGACCATTTTTGCCGGAAAAGGCCTAATCGATTTGGACTGCTTTTATACTTTGCTCAGTGACCGCTTCCCCGAAAACCAGATCCTCAGTCACGACATTCTGGAGGGTGCCTATCTCCGGGTTGGGTTTGTGTCGGATGCGGAGATGACCGATGGCGCTCCCCAAAACATGACCTCTTGGCTATCCCGCCTCCACCGGTGGATTCGGGGAGACTGGCAGAACATCTGCTTTACTGCCAGCCGCTACAAATCCGGTGGCAAGGTGTATGAAAACCCCATCAACACCCTGAGCAAATACAAGCTGTTTGATAATCTGCGGCGCTCCCTAACGCCGGTGGCTTCTCTGCTCTGCTTGATTGCAGCGCTGTTTGCCCCCTGGCCCGATAGCCTGATTCTGTTTTTAAGCGGACTGTTGGCTACCACCTTTGCCTCTTTCTGGGCGGCAGGCTGGGCGCTGATTACCGGCGGATTTTTTACCCTTTCCCGAAAATTTTTTACCCGCACCTTGCCCCATGCCTTTGAGCTTATCACCCAGGGGTTGTTCTTTCTCATTATGCTGCCTGCTCAGGCGCTGGTTACTATAGACGCCGCCAGCCGTTCTTTATGGCGGCTGTTTGTCTCCCATAAAAACCTATTGGAATGGACCACAGCCGCCCAGGGAGATATGCGCCAGGTAACGGTGGGGGCGGTTATCCGCCGGTACTGGTTGCCGGAGCTTATTGGCTTTGGCTATCTACTGCTGGCCACCCAGCCCATAGCCTCTTTGGTGGGGATTGTGTTTATACTGGCAGCACCGGTAGCCCATTACTCAGCCAGAACCTCCCCGGAGTATAAATATACTCTGGCCTCCTCCCAGCGGGATGTGCTTATTGGCTATAACGCAGCCATGTGGCGGTATTACGAAGAATTTGCCAACAAGCGAAACAATTATCTGCCGCCGGACAATATTCAGCAGTCTCCGGTGTTTCGGGTTGCTGCCAGAACCTCTCCCACCAATATCGGTATGATGATGCTTTCGGTGTTGGCGGCCAGAGATATGGACTTTATCGACACTGCCGGCCTGTTTAAACGCATTGACCGCACCCTGACCACCGTGGAAAAGTTGCGCAAATGGAATGGCAACCTATACAACTGGTACGATACAGAAACCCTAGATACTTTAAAACCGGAATTTGTATCTTCGGTGGACAGCGGCAACTTTATCTGTTGCCTGGTGGCGCTTGCACAGGGATTAAAAGAGTTTATCCCGGAAAAACCAGCCTTTCAGGAGCTTATAGATCGCCTCAACCGCATAGTTGAAGATTGCGACATCAAAGCATTTTACAACAGCAAAAAACGGCTGTTTGCCATTGGCTATGATGTAGACAGCCAGAGCCTCAGCGAATCTCACTACGACTTTCTCATGAGTGAAGCCCGGTTAACCAGCTATTACGCCGTGGCAAAAAAAATTGTTGGCAAGAAGCATTGGGGCACCTTAAACCGTACCATGTCCCGGTGTGGTTCCTATGCAGGGTCTGTATCCTGGACCGGCACCATGTTTGAATACTTTATGCCCCATCTACTGTTGCCGGTTTACGAAGGCTCCCTGCTGGGGGAAACTCTGTTGTACTGCCTGTACTGCCAAAAACGGCGGGTTAAAGGAATGGATCTTCCCTGGGGCATCAGCGAAAGTGCCTTTTATGCTTTTGACAACAACCTGAATTACCAGTATAAGGCCCACGGTGTACAAAAAATCGGAGTAAAACGCTATTTGGACAGTGAGCTGGTAATTTCGCCTTATTCCACCTTTCTCACCATCCCATTCAATCCCAATTCCTCCATGGAAAATCTGCGCAAGCTCAGGGAGCTGGGGGTATATGGCCGCTACGGCTTTTTTGAGGCGGTGGACTTTACCGCACAGCGGGTAGGCACAGGGGCGCTGGCGGTAACCAGAAGCTACATGGCCCATCATATCGGTATGAGCATGGTGGCTTCCTGCAATGCTTTGTTTGAAAATCGGATGCAAAAACGCTTTATGGGGGACAATACCATGAAATCTGCCAAAGAGTTCCTTCAAGAGAAGATTGCCAAAAGCACAGTGGTGTACGACAGTCTGCACCAAGAAGGCCCCAGGGAAGAGAAAAACGATCGTTCCCGAATGGTGCGGGATGAAAGCCATTTTATCAGCCCACAAGCCCCACGGTGTACCCTGCTCACCAATGGTGAAATCACCGACATCCTCACCGATACCGGCGCAGGGTACTTGAAATTTGGGGAGGTGGATCTTACCCGCAGGAGCACCGACCTGCTGCGCAGAGCCCAAGGGGTAATTACCTTAGTGCGGGTTGGCGGCAACACAATCCCCGCTACCCTAGCACCGTTTTATGACAAGGATACCCGCTACAGTGTGGAGTATCAGGAACAAAGCGTCACCTATTTTGCCCGTCAGAAGGATATTGAAGTAGGGGTTCGGTGTGCCATCCACCCCACCATTTCCTGTCAACAGAGACAGATTGTGGTGAAAAATGCCTCCTCCCAAAAGCAGCTGGCCCAGGTGCTGGTGTATTTGGAGCCTATCCTCTGCCGATACAACGATTACAACGCCCATCCGGCTTATTCCAAGCTGTTTGTGGGGGCAGAATACGACCCAGAGACCAAAACCATTCTCTTTTCCCGGCGCAACCGGGATTCCTCTGTGGATATGTACCTTACCGTAGGCTTTTTGCAGGATGTGGACTTTACCTTTGAGACCCGCCGCGAGCTGCTACAGACCGCACCGGAAGGAATGACCGGGCTTCTGGATTTTTACCAAAAAAGCTTTGCTCAAAACGACGGTGGTGTCCCCGATGCCTGCTGCGCTATAAAATTTGATCTGCTGCTCCCTGCCGGCGGACAAGCAAATGCCACCTTGCTGCTCTGTGCTTCCCGTTCCCGCGCCGAGGGTATCCAAGGCATTATCTCTATGCGTAAAATTGGGGTTTTGGACAAGAGCGGGGCTGCAAAATCTCCTTTGCTGGGAGATTCGCTGGAAAGCCGCCTTGGCGGGGTGATATTGGGCAGGCTGTTATTTAACCAAACTGCACAGCCGGACAACCCGGCAGAGCTGCGGGAAAACCGCTTAGGGCAAAGTGCTCTCTGGTCCACCGGTATATCCGGGGATCTGCCCATCGCCCTTTTGGAGCTGGAGGAGGATTACGATCCCGCTGTACTAGAGGGATATTTAAAGCTGCACCGCAGCCTGCACAGCTTGCAGGTAGAGTTGGATTTGTGCATTGTCTGGAATGGATCCAATGACCTAGAGGCAGCTATTTTGGATGCCATCTCCAAAAATAATGTCCACGGAATCCTGGGCAGTCGGGGCGGTGTGTTTGTTCTCAACAAAAGGCAGCTGCCGCCGGAGGTTCTCTCTCTTATCCGGGCGGTTGCTCGGTATACTGCCACCGGCACCCTGCCGGATCTGGCTCCTCCTCAACCCCCTCACTTCCATCCGGTAGCCTTTCGTCCCATAACACCGGCACCCATGCCGGAAAAGCCCCACCTGGAAGTACAGGGCGGCGCCTTTGCTGGCGGACGGTTTTACGTGGACAAGGTATCCCCCCTGCCCTATTGCCATGTGCTGGCCAACGGTCCCTTTGGCACACTGGTTTCTGACAAGGCACTGGGCTACACCTGGGCTATCAATTCCCGGGAAAACAAGCTTACCCCCTGGTACAACGATATCTGCACCGACAATACCGGAGAAATGCTGCTGCTCCACGATGGGGACAGCACCTTTGACCTTGTAAACGGCAGCCGGGCTTCTTTTAACAAAGAGGACGCTTTGTATCAAGGCAAAACCGGCAAGATACAAAGCCAGGTACAGGTGACCATAGCCCAAACCGGATGCGCCAAGTATATGGATGTTACCTTGCGCAACCTTTCCGGAAAAGGCAAAACCGTGCAGTGTGCTTATTACACCGAGCCGGTTTTGGCTGTGGACAGAAACACAGCCCGGTATATAGTGCCAACTGTTTTGGATCGTGAACAGGTTCTGCTTTTGGAAAACCCTTATAACACCGCTGTTAAGTGCTGTGCAGCCATTGGGGTGCACACCACCGGTAAAGCAGAAACGCCTATCTTCACCACCTTAAGAGCGCCTTTTCTGTCCGGGGACTGGCAAGCAGCTAGCTGTGAGGTAAACAACGACCCCTGCGCCGCAGTGGTGGTGCCGGTGGAGCTTCCTCCCGGCCAAGCGGTACAGCTGCGCTTTACCTTAAGCTACGGCAGAACTCCAGAAGGCGCTGTGTATATGGCTACAAAAGAGCTGGTATCCCGTGTTTCCCCAGAAAACACCATCTGCATTCAAACACCGGATACCGCGCTGAACCAGTTTATCAACCACTTTGCCCCCCATCAAATTCTTGCTTCCCGGATAAAGGGGCGCACTGCATTTTACCAGTGTGGCGGCGCTTACGGCTTTAGGGATCAGCTACAGGACTGCTGTGCCTACCTTCTCCTCAACCCGCAAATAGCCCGGCGACAGATTGCACGCTGTTGCTCGGTGCAGTTTGTGGAGGGGGATGTGCTCCATTGGTGGCACCCTCTGCCTCAAAGTGGGGGCGGGTTGAAGGGTGTGCGCACTCGGTTTTCCGACGACTTAATCTGGCTGCCCTTTGCGGTGGCGGAGTATGTGGAGAAAACCGGCGACAAAGGGATATTGGATATTATGGTGGGGTATATTACAGCACCTATCCTCACCCCTCAGGAGCATGAAAAATACCTTTCTCCCCAGCGCGCGGAGCTGAGAGAGGATATCTACCACCACTGTCTGCGAGCCTTAGATAAGGGGTATAACCTGGATGAACGGGGGCTGCCCCTCATTGGCTGCGGAGACTGGAATGATGGATTTAGTGCTGTGGGGTTAGAGGGCAAAGGCAGCAGCGTGTTTGTAGCATTGTTCCTCTCTTGGACACTGCGCAAATTTGCCCCCATCTGTGAGCTTCGGGGGGATACCTCTAAGGCGGAGGAGTGCAGAATGCGCTCTCGGCAGCTGCAACAGGCGGTGGACAACCACTGCTGGGACGGCGAATGGTATATCCGGGCCTTCTTTGACAGCGGCGAAAAGATGGGCAGCCACAGCAGCAGCGAATGCAGCATTGATCTGCTGCCCCAAACCTTTGCGGTGTTTAGCGGTATGCCGGATACGCAGCGGGTGGAACAAGGGATGACCAGCGCCTACACCCGCTTGGTGGACCCAAGGCTGCAGCTGGTGCGGCTGTTTACCCCAGCTTTCCAGTACAGCCATCAAAATCCCGGATATGTAAAGGCATATCTCAGCGGCCTTCGGGAAAACGGCGGCCAGTACACCCATTCGGCGGTTTGGTTTGCTATGGCACTGTTGGAAATGGGTCGTGTGGAGGAGGGCTGCGCCATTCTGCGGATGCTTAATCCCGCACACCGCAGCAGCGACCCTAAGCTGGCGGAAATCTATAAACTGGAGCCCTATTATATGACAGCGGATATCTACACCAACCCCCATGCCCCAGGACGTGGTGGCTGGAGCATGTATACCGGCGCTGCTTCCTGGTATTACCGGGGGGTAGTGGAGACCCTGCTGGGGCTTCGGGTGCAGGGGGACAAGGTGCGGTTTTCCCCAAGGCTGCCTGGCGACTGGCCGGAGGCGGGGCTGGATCTTGTTTTATCCGGCACGCCCATCACCGTGTGTATAAAGCCCGGTGAGCCCGGCATGGTTTGCGATGGAAAGCAGGCAGAATGGATACCCCTGGACGGTACCCCCCACAAGGTAGAAGTGCAAACCGGCGTGAAGGTCAGTGAAGGTAATCTGTAAAGTTCTCGGCCTATATCGCCACCGCTATTCTGACAACTTTTCTTCCCACATTATAGAAAAAAACAGGGCTCTGTGGTATAATAAGCTGTATTTTTCTACCAGTCTGACCCGGCTTTGCCAGGCAACAGGATTGGTATACCCACAAATCAAGGAATACACGGGTACGCACAACCTTTTAGCAGCGCTCCCCGTATAGGAAAGGTGTGACCACATGGGTGATAAATTTTCAAGACAGTCTATAGGTTCCGGCGTTCATTTTTCCAGCGTTCGGGATAAGAAGTTTAAACACAACCGTTTATCGGTGAATTTTATTATGCCTTTGGATAAAGCCACAGCATCGGATAATGCTGCAGTGCCTTTTATCCTGCGCAATGGCTGCCGGGAGCTGCCCGATTTCAGCTCCCTCAACGCTCGCTTGTGCGAATTGTATGGAGCTTCCTTGGATGCCGATGTGTCCAAAAGTGGTGGCTGGCAGGTATTGGAGCTTTCCATCAAAGGCTTGGATAACCGCTTTGCTTTGGAAAACGAGAATATCACCGCACTTTGTGCCGATTTGCTGGCGTCGGTAGCATTGGATCCCAAGCTGGGAGAAGATGGGCTGTTTGATGCCAAAGATGTCGCCCTACAGCGGCAATTTGTGCTGGACAGCATCGACGCAGAAATCAACGAAAAGCGCAGCTATGCACTTTCTCGCTGCATCCAAACCATGTGCGCCGGTGAACCGGTTGCTGTGCGCAAATACGGCGAGAGGGAACATGCCGAAAAGATTACCCCTGCTTCTGCCTATGCCGCCTACCAGCAGATTATCCAAACCAGTATGGTGGAAATTTTGTTTGTAGGCTCCGGAGACCCTGCCGGTGCCTTGGAGGTATTTCGCACCCGTTTTGCCCAAATTGCCCGCAATCCCATCCACTATCAGCGCACCAATCTGCGCACATCTGCCGATACGGTGCAAGAGAAAACCGAAGAGATGGATGTAAGCCAGTCCAAGCTGGTAATGGGGCTGCGCACCGGCCACAGCCAGTCTGTGGAGGAGTTCAATGCCCGCAGGGTATTCACAGCGCTGTTTGGTGGCACGCCTTTTTCCAAGCTGTTTCTCAATGTTCGGGAAAAGCTAAGCCTTTGCTACTATTGTGCCGCACGCTTTGATACCCCCACAGGTCTTTTGCTGGTGGATAGCGGCGTGGAAGCCCAAAACAAGGAAAAGGCACAAAAAGAAATTTTAGCCCAGCTTACCGCTGTGCAAAAAGGTGAGTTTACCGATGAAGAGCTGTTTAACACCAAGCTTCTGATGAAAAACACCATCCCTTCCATCAACGACTCCTTGTCGGGGCTGGAAGGCTGGTATCTTTCCCAGATCCTTATGGGTCGGGATATCTCCCCGGATCAGGATACCAAAAATATAGATACTGTCACCCGGGAACAGGTGATAGAAGCGGCAAACGCTGTAACCTTGGATACAATTTATTTTCTTACCGGAAACCAGGATAAGGAGGATGCCCAGTGAACCAGGTAACCATTACATCCCAACGTTTGGGAGAACGCTACACAAAAATTCAGCATCCCTCCGGGCTGACCATGCTCCTTTGCCCTATGGAAGGGTTTTCCGGCTCCTATGCCCTGTTTGCCACCAAATACGGCTCGGTGGACACCTGCTTCAAAACCGACTCCGACGCTGATTTTGTAACAGTGCCGGAAGGGATTGCCCACTTTTTGGAGCACAAACTGTTTGAAAGCGAGGACGGAGACGCCTTTTCCCGGTACGCCAAAACCGGTGCCAGCGCCAACGCCTACACCTCTTTTGACCGCACCGCCTATCTGTTTTCCTGCTCAGATCACTTTAAAGAGTCCTTGGAGATCTTGCTGGACTTTGTAACAAAGCCTTATTTCACGCCGGAAACAGTGCAAAAGGAGCAGGGCATTATCGGCCAGGAAATCCGCATGTATGAGGATTCCGGCGATTGGCGCGTATTCTTTAACCTGCTGGGTGCCCTCTACCACAATCATCCGGTGCGCATAGACATTGCCGGTACAGTGGATTCCATCGCCCAGATTGACGCAGATCTGCTCTACCGGTGTTACCGCACCTTTTATAACCTGCACAATATGGTGCTGGCGGTGGCAGGCAACTTTGAAATTGATACGGTTATTGAAATGGCCGACCGAATTTTAAAGCCCACTCCCGACAACAAGGTAAAGAGCATTGCACCAGAAGAGCCCAAAGAGATTGTAAAATCCCGGGTGGAACAAACTCTGCCGGTGGCAGTGCCGCTGTTTCAAATCGGCTTTAAGGGCAATGCTTCTGAAACAGAAAAAGAAACCCTGTTGGGCCAGGTTTGCGACGAAGTTTTGCTGGATGTTATCGCAGGGGAATCCACTTCTTTGTACCGCAGACTGTATGACCAGGGGCTGATAAACCAGACCTTTGGCGCAGAGGCTATGGCCAGCAGAGACTATGCCCTTACCATGTTTGCCGGGGAATCCAGAGATCCGGACAAAGTGTATGCCGAGATCATCAAAGAGGTGGAGCGTCTACAAAAGGACGGTATTGATCCCCAGCTGTTTGCACGGTATAAAAAAGCGGCATACGGCCGATATGTGGGTATGTATGGCCGAGTGGAGTCGGTGGCTTCTATGATGACCCTGACCTATTTTGCCAATGCGGATTTATACAGCCTGCTGGATGCTGTTGCCGATATCACCCTAGAAGATGTGACCAACCGTTTGCATCAAAACTTCGACACAAGCCGGTGTGCATTGTCGGTGGTTAAAAGCGCATAACCATATAAGGATAACGCCCGCGGTAAATCCGTGGGCCTTATCCGCCTTATCCTCAAACCTCTGCCACTTATTTGGAAGGATGAAATTCTATGACCGATACCTTATCATTCCCCGGATTGGGGCTGGAACTGAATATCAACCCGGTGGTTTTCCACATCACCGGTAACTGGTCTATCCGCTGGTACGGCGTTATCTTCGCCGTTGCTTTTTTGTCTGCCGCAACCTATATCTTTCGCCGGGTCAAAGACTTTGGTCTGGACGAGGACAGGGTAATTGACGTGCTGCTGGGCAGCGTGCTGGGCGGTATTGTGGGGGCTCGTCTTTACTATGTATTATTCTCCTGGGATACATACAGGAACAACCTGTTATCCATCCTGCGTATATGGGAAGGCGGCATCGCCATGTACGGCAGTATCATCGGCGGTGTGCTGGTGGGGATCCTTCTCTGCCGCTGGCGAAAGGTCAAGCTATTTCCCATGATGGATTTGGCTGCCGGTGGGCTTTTGGTAGGGCAGGCAATCGGCCGCTGGGGCAACTTTGTAAACATGGAAGCCTTTGGCACAAACACCACCCTGCCCTGGGGTATGACCAGCAATACCATCACCGCCTATCTTATCCAGGTTCAGGATGAGCTGGCACGCTCAGGTATTATGGTGGACCCCTCCATGCCGGTTCACCCCACCTTCTTTTACGAATCTATCTGGTGCCTCATCGGCTTTTTATTGCTCATGTGGTATACATCAAAACGTAGATTTGATGGCGAGTTATCCTTATTGTATATTGGCTGGTACGGTATGGGGCGGTTTTTTATAGAGGGACTGCGCACCGACAGCTTGATGCTGGGTTCCTTGCGGGTGTCCCAGTTGGTGGCGCTGGTTTGTGTAGTGGTATCTGTTATCCTCACCATATCCATCCACAGTAAAATCCGCCGCTCCGGGGATCCGGATTACCTGCGGCTGTATGTGGACACCGATGAAGGCCGCGCTGTTTTGGCCGGAACCTTTTATCCCAAAGAGGAAAAGAGAGCAAAGGATACCCATGCCCAACCGGAAAATACAGCAGAAGATCCCACCCCGCAAGAGCAGCCCTCTTCCGAAAATCCCAGCGAGCAAGATACTCTGTCAGACGGTTTGGAAGATACCCAGCCTGCACCTGATACTGAGAAGTAAACTCCTTTTGCCTATAAAGAAAAATCGCTGTACAAAGGCACAACTTCATTGACTTTTGGCCAGGATTGCCCTATAATGTTTTTTACGAGTGCCGTTTTATACGGCGAACTTCTATTGGAGGACTGCAGATGATTAGAGTTGGCAAACCGGTCTTTTTTGTCGTACTGGCAGTGATCATTGCCATTGTGGGACTAGCCTTTTTTGGCTACCGCACCCAGTACGGCGATATTACAACGACCCATATCAAAGGCGCCCAGGATATTCGCTGGGGTATTGATATCCGCGGTGGCGTGGATGTAACCTTTAGCCCACCAGAGGGATACGATGCAACCGATGCAGAAATGTCTGCTGCGGAATCGATTATCAAGGTGCGCATGGTTTCGCAAAACATAACCGACTACGAAGTATATACCGACTATGACAAAGATAGGATTATCGTGCGTTTCCCATGGAAAGAAGGGGAATCCAACTTTAATCCGGAAAAGGCTATCCAGGAACTGGGCCAGACCGCGTTGCTCACCTTCCGGGAAGGCGCCCAAACCGATGCCACCGGCCTGTATACCGGCATCACCGAAAGCACCATCATCCTAGAAGGTAAGGATGTTGTGCAAGCTGAAACCAAGTTTTTTGAGGACAAGACCTCCGGTGTGCAAACCCCGGTAGTGTCCCTATCCTTAAGTGCAGAGGGTGCCAAGAAATTTGCAGAGGCCACCACCCGCCTGGCTGGTGTTGGGCAGATTTCCATCTGGATGGATACTGTGATGATTTCAGCCCCCGCCGTACAGAACCCCATCACAGATGGACAAGCTATGATTACCGGCAGCTTCACAGTGGAATCCGCAAAGGAATTGGCTGATAAAATCAACGCCGGCGCACTGCCCTTTAGCCTCCAAACCGATAACTACAACTCCATCTCCCCCACACTGGGAACTGGCGCCAGAGACGCCATGGTCTTGGCTGGTATCATTGCTTTTGCAGCAGTAGCGATCTTTATGATAGCTGTGTACCGTTTGCCTGGCTTTGTCGCCGTAATCGGCTTGGTGGGTCAGATTGGTTTGATCATTGCTTCTATCTCCGGTTTCTTCCCCTCTATCCCCTCCTTTACGCTTACTTTGCCCGGTATAGCAGGTATCATCCTGTCTATCGGCTGTGGTGTTGACGCAAACGTTATTACCGCTGAGCGCATTAAAGAAGAGCTTAAATCCGGCAAAACCCTGGATGGCTCTATTGCTTCAGGCTGCAAGCGTGCATTTACCGCGATTTTGGACGGTAACATCACCATCATCATTGTAGCCATTATCTTAATGGGCGCCTTTGGCCCTCCCAACTCGGTGTTTGGAAAGCTGCTCAGCCCCTTCTTCTTTATGTTTGGCCCTGCAACAGCAGG
>CAYNCW010000008.1:0-21303 GCA_964395635.1 uncultured Oscillospiraceae bacterium | reverse complement strand
GCTCACCAACTTCGGCACCATCCGCACCAGAATCGATCGCTTGACCCAGCTTAGAGCAATGGAAGAAGACGGCACCTTTGAGCGCCTTACCAAAAAGGAAGTTGCCAAGCTCAACCTGGAAATTGAGAAGCTTGAAAAATTCCTGGGCGGCATTAAATCTATGGGCAGATTGCCTGGCGCACTGTTTGTAGTTGACCCCAGAAAAGAAAAAATCGCTGTTGCTGAAGCCAAAAAGCTGGGCATTCCGGTTGTGGCTATTGTTGATACCAACTGCGACCCCGATGATATTGATTATATCATCCCCGGCAACGATGATGCCATTCGGGCAGTTAAACTCATCAGCCAGGTAATGGCCAATGCCTTTATTGAAGGTCGCCAGGGTATGGACGCTGCAGAAGCATCTGCACAGGAAGACGCTGCTATCGCCCAGGAGCAAGCATAAGCGTAAAACACCCATTAGAATAACAAAATATTTGATATATAGATAGGGATGAGAGTTATGGCATTTACTGCAAAAGATGTTCAGTCATTGAGGGAGAAAACCGGCTGCGGCATGATGGACTGTAAAAAAGCCCTTACCGAATCCGGCGGGGATATGGACAAAGCCGTTGAGTTCCTCCGGGAAAAAGGCCTTGCAGCAGCCGCTAAAAAAGCTGGCAGAATCGCTGCAGAAGGTATTGTACACGCTGTTGTAGAAAACGGCGTAGGCGTTGTGGTGGAGGTTAACTCCGAAACCGACTTTGTTGGCAAAAACGCTGATTTTGTAGCCTTTGTTGACGCTATTGCAAAAACCATTATCAAACAAAACCCTGCAGATGTAGATGCGCTTCTGGCTGTTAAGCTGGATGGCTCCGAGGCAACTGTGGAAGAAGCCCTCCGGGAAAAAATCCTGGTAATTGGCGAAAACCTGAAGATTCGCCGTTTTGCCCGGTACGAAGGCAGAGTTGCCACCTACATCCATGGCGGCGGCCGTATTGGCGTTATGGTTCAGTTTGCTGTGGACAGCGCTGTTCCGGACAACGATGCTTTCTCTTCCTTTGCAAAGGACGTAGCTATGCAGATTGCTGCTGCTACCCCCTTGTATGTAAACCAAAAGGAAGTTCCCCAAGAAGTTATCGAAAAAGAGAAGGAAATTCTCACTGCACAAGCTATCAACGAAGGCAAGCCCCAAAACATCGCCGAAAAGATGGTTCAGGGCCGTATTGCAAAATACTTCAAAGAGGTTTGCTTGTTGGATCAGCCCTTCGTTAAGGATTCCGACAATTCTGTAGACACCTTTGTAAAGAACACCGCCAAGGACCTGGGCGGCAGCATCGAGGTTGTTTCCTTTGTTCGTTTTGAAAAGGGCGAAGGCCTGGAAAAGAAAGAAGACAACTTTGCAGATGAAGTTGCTAGCATGGTGAAATAACCAAGCAGCTACTGTATTTTGGGGAAGGCCCAAGGAAGTTTTACTTCCGGCCTTCCCCATTTTTTTGCGAAAAAGCCCCCTATTTTGTCTGGAAAGTGTCCAGACGCTGCATACTATACTCATACAGTCAGTCTAAATTGAGTTTGGCGGCATACCTCCCTTTGGACGGCGATTTAAAAATAGGATATGTTTTCCCGGCCAAAATGCGGCGTAATACTTTACATACCTGGTTTGTTATTGTAAAATAGTAAAGGTGTAAAAAACCAGGAATGGGAGTGATGCGCATGGCGCTGAAATATGGGCGGATTTTGCTCAAGCTCAGTGGAGAAGCATTGGCGGGAGATCATAAATCCGGCCTGAACTATGATGTTGTAAAAAGCATCTGCAAAAGTATAAAGGACTGCACCGAGATGGGTGCACAAATAGGTATTGTGGTGGGCGGCGGCAACTTTTGGCGTGGCCGCAGCGGTGGCAGTATGGACCGCACCAGAGCAGACCACATGGGTATGCTTGCAACTGTGATGAATTCGTTGGCTTTGGCAGACGCATTGGAATCCCAAGGGGTGCAGGTGCGGGTGCAAACTGCGATTAGTATGCAGCAGATTGCCGAGCCGTATATCCGCAGCAAGGCAATGCGTCATATGGAAAAAGGCAGGGTTGTGATTTTTGGCTGTGGCACCGGCAATCCCTTTTTCTCAACCGACACAGCCGCGGCACTGCGGGCTGCTGAAATCGACGCAGAGATTATCTTTAAAGCCAGCGTGGTGGATGCAATTTATGACAGCGACCCCAACACCAACCCCAACGCTGTTAAGTACGATCAAATTACCTTTTCTCGCATATTGGGCGAAAATCTTAAGGTGATGGACTCCACAGCTGCATCTATGTGTAAGGACAACGGTATTCCCATTCTGGTGTTTAGCCTGAGTGACCCCCACAATATCGTGCGGGCACTGCAGGGAGAAAATATCGGTACAATCGTTAAGGAGGATTTGTAAGATGAGTGATGTAGTAAAGACTGTAGAAGAAAAAATGGGGAAAACTATAAGCGTGCTTCAAAACGATCTCGCCTCCATCCGTGCCGGAAGAGCAAATCCCGCGGTTTTGGACAAGATCATGGTGGATTATTACGGCACCCCTACCCCCATCCAGCAAATGGCAGCTGTCTCGGTATCCGAGGCTCGGATTTTGGTGATTACCCCTTGGGATAAATCAACCCTAAACCCCATTGAGAAAGCCATCCAGAAGTCCGACCTGGGCATTAACCCCTCCAACGACGGTAGCGTCATCCGTGTGGCATTTCCGCAACCCACCGAAGAGCGCCGCAAAGAACTGGTAAAGGAAGTACTCAAGGTTGCGGAAGACTCTAAAGTAGCTGTTCGGGCTATTCGCCGGGATGCCAACGATAAGCTGAAAGCCCAAAAGAAAAAGAGCGAGATTACCGAGGATGATTTGAAGGATCTGGAAAAAGAGGTTCAAAATCTCACCGATAAGTTCATTAAGGAAATCGAGAAAATCTCCGCCGCAAAGGAAAAAGAAATCCTGGAGATTTAGGTTGTTTTTATTGTTGCTGTAACCAACATCTAGTTTGAATAGCACCAAAGCGAAAGCGGCGTTTGTCGCTTTTGCTTTTGAAATGAGGCAGTTTGTATGGCAACCCGCCAACCCGATTCGGCCGCTCTACCCTGTCATGTGGGCATTATTATGGACGGAAACGGCAGATGGGCAAAAAAACGAGGACTTACCCGCAATTTTGGCCACAGACAAGGGGCCAAAGCCTTTGGCAACATTGTGCGCCACGCGGGCAAAATGGGCATTGAATATCTGAGCGTTTATGCCTTTTCCACCGAGAATTGGAAGCGTCCAGCCAGCGAAATAGCTGGGATCATGTCGTTGCTCCGATCCTATCTTACAGATGTGGATCAATACAGCGAGGACAATGTCCGGGTGCGGATTTTGGGGGATAAAACCCAATTGGATCCGGATATTCAGGAGAGGATAGCCTCTTTGGAGGAGAGCAGCAGATCTAATACAGGCTTGAATCTCAACATTGCACTGAATTACGGTGGCCAGGACGAGCTGGTATATGCCCTGCAGCAGATAGCCAAAAAGGTGCAGCAAAACTCCCTTTTGCCCGAAAATATCCAAAAGGATACGGTGGCAGAGCACCTCTATTCAGCCGGTATTCCAGATGTGGATCTAGTGATACGCACCAGTGGGGAGATGCGTATCTCCAACTTTATGCTGTGGCAGTGCGCATATGCAGAATATGTCTTTACACCGGTGCTTTGGCCAGACTTTACTCCCGCCGATTTTGACGCTGCGGTCCAGGAATTTGCTGCCCGCACCCGTCGAATGGGCGGCGTGTAAACTATCCGGATACTAAAGGGAGGCTGGAGATGAAAATCAGAATATTCTCTGCGCTGGTAGGGCTGGTCATCTTGGCCGCGGTACTCTATTTGTTCGATACCTTGGTGCTCAACGTCGTTATCGGCCTTATCTGTATTATTGCAGTGCTAGAGCTGCTTAAAGCAACCGGCTGTACCCAGCACCCATCGCTGACAGGGTTGTCTATAATTATGACTTTGATACTCCCCTTTGCCCGATGGGTTAAGGTGCGCCCCATGTTGCTGGAAATCCTGTTTATAATGATAATCCTGTTCTTTTTACTGCTGATTAAAAGCCAAGCGGTTATTCGGATAGAGCAGATAACCATGTCCTTCTTTTTCAGCACAGTGGTTCCCGTATTTTTTTCTTGCGCAGTTTACATGCGGGACGACTTTGGCGCCACCGCCGGAATCTTTTATCTGCTGCTGGCACTGGGTTCAGCCTGGCTGTGCGATACCTGTGCCTATTTCACCGGTATTAAGTTTGGCAAGCACAAGCTGGCACCGGTGATAAGCCCTAAAAAAACGGTGGAAGGGGCTATTGGCGGTGTGGTGTTTGGTTCCCTGCTAATGCTGGGGCTGGGGTTTTTGTTTGTAAAAGCTGTGGGCATTGTCGGCATCACTGCCCAGATACAGTACCTGCCGCTTCTGGTCTGCACTCCTGTTTTCGCCATTATCGGAATGCTGGGGGATCTGTCTGCATCGGTTATCAAGCGCCAGTTTGGCGTCAAGGATTACGGGCAGATTATGCCGGGACACGGCGGAATTATGGACAGGTTTGACAGCGTTCTGTTCACTTTGCCTACCGTTTATATTGTTGTGCAGCATGTGGAGCTTATCCGTGTAGTTGCATAAAGCGAACAGGAGGTAGCAATACCTCCTGTTCTTATCATTGTTTACATATCCGGCTAATATTTTTCATACAATTATCGTAGAATAAAAGGGCGTGTATAGATTGTATCCCAAAACAATATCCCTCTTGGGTTCAACCGGTTCTATCGGCACCCAATGCCTTGCCGTATGCAAAAACCTAAACTACAAGGTTGCGGCACTCACCGCATACAACAACGAAGAGCGGCTGGCTGCCCAGGCCCGGCAATGGAATCCGGAGCTGGTGGTGATTGGCGATCCTAACCGATACGCCTCTTTAAAAACCCTGCTGGCGGATACAAACATACGTATTGCAGCTGGTCAGGAGGCTATTTGCCAAGCCACAACTCTTGACTCTTGCGATACAGTGGTCAACGCTGTTGTGGGTATTTCCGGTTTGCGCCCCACCCTGGCGGCGGTTGCTGCCGGAAAAAATCTGGCTCTAGCCAACAAGGAATCCCTGGTGGCGGGTGGCAAACTGGTTATGGATTTGGCCAAAGCCAAAGGGGTATCCATTACCCCGGTGGATAGCGAACACTCGGCTATGCTCCAGTGCATGCATCCATCCCGGCGCCACGAAGTGCGTGGGGTAATTCTAACAGCATCCGGCGGCCCTTTTTTTGGCAAAACACCAGAGGATCTCAGGGAAATAACTGCTCAGCAAGCCCTGTGTCACCCCAACTGGAAGATGGGCCCCAAAATTACCATTGACTGTGCCACCTTGATGAACAAAGGGCTGGAGTTTATCGAAGCCATGTGGCTGTTTGACCTACAGCCGGATCAAATCGAGGTGGTGGTGCACCACCAAAGCATTATCCATTCGGCGGTGGAATATAACGACGGTTCGGTTATCGCCCAGATGGGTGTGCCGGATATGGGTGTGGCGATACAATACGCCCTCACCTTCCCTGCTCATCTGCCGCTAGATACCAAGCGCTTATCCCTTCCCCAACTGGGTAAGCTCACATTTGCCGCCCCGGATCTGGATACCTTCCGCTGCCTGCGGGTATGCATGGAGGTGGCCCGATCTCACCAATTGGCTGCCTGTGTGGCCAACGGCGCCAATGAAGCTGCCGTTGCCCTGTTCTTACAGGACAAAATTCCATTCCTGCACATTGGGGAACTGGTAGAAGCAGCGGTGGCACAGGTTGCGGTAGGCGGTGAAATCACCCTGGACAGCATTGAGGCCGCAGATATGGCCGCCCGGCATTATGTAACCCTAGCAGCGGGTTTGTAATTCTGCTTGCAGTATAGAAAGGACTTCCTGTTATGAGCATTTCCACCATTTTGATTGCCGTATTGGTATTCGGGATACTGATCTTTATCCATGAGCTGGGGCATTTTCTTGCCGCCAAGTTTTCCGGTGTGGGTGTATTGGAGTTTGCGCTGGGCATGGGCCCTGCCCTGTTTCAGTTTCGGCGCAACGAAACCACCTATTCCCTGCGGCTGTTTCCCATAGGCGGATACTGCGCCTTTGAAGGGGAAGAGGGAGAGGTTACCCACAGGTCGTCAAATAACGGTCGTGCAGCCTTTTACGAGGTTGGAATTGTAAGACGGATGATTATCATGCTGGCGGGAGCTGCTATGAACCTTTTGCTGGGGTTTGTGCTACTGGGTATACTCACAACCCAGCAACCTCTACTGGGTAGCACAGTTGTTGCAGGATTCCATGAAAACGCTGTGAGCAACCAGCAATTACAAGCCGGCGACGTTCTCTTAAAGGTGAACAACCATCGTGTGAAAACAGACAACGATTTGATATATGAATTTACCCGGGACCGGGACGGGATTATGAACATCTTAGTGGAACGGGAAGGCAGCAAGGTGCTATTGGAAAACGTCGCCTTTGAAATGCATCCCCTACAGGATGGTACCCAAACCATCTTTTTGGACTTTCGGGTGCTTGGTGTGGAAAAAACACCTATGAAAGTTATACAGAATGCCTTTAACTGGACCGGTTCCATCATCAAACAGGTTTGGGGCTCTTTTATTGACCTGATTACAGGGCGATACACCATCAACCAACTGTCCGGCCCGGTAGGGGTTACCGATGCCATAGGCAAAGCGTCCTCTATGGGGTGGCGCTCCCTAATGCTGCTGGTATCGTTTATTACTGTTAATCTGGGAGTATTTAACCTGTTGCCGCTGCCCGCACTGGACGGTGGCAAGATGATTTTCCTGATTATCGAAGCCATTCGCCGCAAGCCGATAAACCCCAAGTACGAAGGCTTGGTGCATACCATTGGGTTTATGCTGCTGGTAGGGCTTATGATTTTTGTCACCTTTAATGATGTTCAAAACCTATTTTAGGGGTACAAAACTATCTAGCATCTAACAATGGCAGGGTGAGTAAGCCGGGGTTTTGGGGCGCATCAAGCTCCAAACCACCGGTTGCCGCTGTCATCTTGATTTCATACCTGGAGGAATTTTGCTTGAACCATTCAACCAAACAAGTGCAGGCAGGCTCTTTGCTGATAGGCGGTGGTGCCCCTATCTCCATACAGTCTATGCTCAACGCCCCTAGCACCGATATTGCCGCCAATGTTGCCCAAGCCAAGGAGCTGGAACAGGCAGGTTGCGAAATTGTCCGCGTGGCAGTTCCGGACAAGCAGAGTGTGGCGTTAATTCCCGCTATCAAGCAGGCTATAAGCATCCCCCTGGTGGCAGATATCCACTTTGACTACCGCCTGGCGCTGGAATCGGTGGCAGCGGGTGTGGACAAAATTCGCCTAAACCCCGGAAACATAGGCGCAGAGGACAATGTGCGGCAGGTCGCCACTGCCTGCGCTGCCAAATCCATCCCCATCCGTATTGGCATCAACGGTGGTTCGCTGGAAAAACGCCTGTTGGAGAAACACGGGCATCCCACTGCTGCAGCGTTAGTGGAAAGTGCGTTGGATCATGCAAAACTGCTGGAGCGCTGGGATTTCAATAACATTGTTATCTCCCTGAAAGCCAGTAGTGTAGCCCTGACTGTAGAGGCCTACCGGCTGATGGCCCAGCAGTGTAGCTACCCTTTGCACCTGGGTGTAACCGAAGCGGGGACAAGCCGTATGGGACTGATTAAATCCGCTATCGGGATTGGCAGCTTGCTTTTAGATGGCATCGGCAATACCCTGCGGGTATCCTTAACTGCCCCACCTGTAGAAGAGATTTATGCTGCTAAGGACATTTTAAAGGCTATTGGTAAGGGAAAAGGCGGGGTGAATGTGGTATCCTGCCCCACCTGCGGCCGCACCAAAATAGACCTCATTGGCCTTGCCAACCAGGTGGAGGCTGCCCTTGCTCACTGTACCCTACCCATCACTGTGGCTGTTATGGGCTGTGGAGTAAATGGGCCGGGAGAGGCCAGAGAAGCGGATATCGGCATAGCCGGTGGCGAAGACTGCGGCTTGCTCTTTGCCAAGGGAGAAATTATTGGCAAGGTGCCACAAGACAAAATTGTGGACGCTCTGCTGGAGCAGGTGGCGCTGCTCCAGGATACAGATAACCGGTAGCATCAGGAGTATATAGTATATAAGCAGTTGTCATATAGCTATGGTTTTATGGCTATGGCAATACTTTTACGAGTGTAAAAAGATTGGGGAGAACAATGCCGAATTTTGCAGAATTATTTGGAGTACATATCGACCTTACCCTTTTTGCGGGATTGGCCGAAGGCAAAATTCTACAGGTAGCCTTGGACAAGAAGAAAGGATCCTTGCGGATTGTGGCATCCTTTCCCCAACTTATGGGCAGGGCCTCGCTGCAAAAAGCCGCCAACCAGCTTGCCCAAAAGCTGGGGCTGGATCGGTGTGTTATCCTACCCAAATATCCCCCTGAACTGTTTAGTCCAGACTATCTGCCCAGCCTGGTTGCCGCCATGCGGGAAGCGGGTGCGCCGGTGAACGGCTTTTTTGACAACGCCACAGCAGAATTTACCGATGGGATCCTGAGGGTTTCGCTGCAAAACGGCGGTGTGGAGTTTTTGCGGGGCTGCGATTGTGGCGGCACTCTGCGGAGGATTATCCTGGACGAGTTTTCCCTTACGGTACAGGTGGAGCTAACCGGCTCGGATACTGGCCGCACCGTATCCGACAACACCGAAGCCGAACTGGTGCGCAAAGCCAGAGCCCAAATGGAAAGTGCCGCACAGTCAGCCAAGGAATCCACTGCTGCTGACAACAAGCAGGCCCCTGTGACCAAAACCGCTAAGCTTGGGTTTGATGTAGGCACCCTGCCCATTGTGCCGGATACCATGACGGTACTCAAAGGAAAGCCCATAAAAACAGCGCCTATGCCCCTGCGGGAGATTGGGGAGGAGGGCGGCGATGTGGTGGTGTGGGGCGATGTGTTCAGCATTGAAAAGCGCCTGAGCAGAGATGGAAGCAAGGCTATCTACACCATTTTCTTCACCGACCACACCAGCTCCAATACCCTAAAGATTATCTGCGACACTGCTAAGGCAGATCCCATTGACGGCCTAAAGGCCGGGGACACCATTCTGGCCAGAGGGGAAGCAGCCTACGATAAATACGACCGGGAAATTTCCATCCGCCCACAGGATCTGTGCACTGTGCAGCGCACCAAGCGTGAGGACACTGCCCCCCAAAAGCGGGTGGAGCTACATATGCATACCAACATGTCCACCATGGACGCCATAAACCCAGTGGAAAAGCTTATCAAATGCGCCCATGCCTTTGGCCACCGGGCGGTTGCAGTTACCGACCACGGGGTTGTTCAATCCTTTCCCGATGCTATGAACACCGTTCGCGCCATCCAAAAAAACGATCCGGATTTTAAGGTGCTGTACGGTGTGGAGGGATACCATGTCAACGATATGGTGTCCATTGTATCCGGCAAAAACGACATGCCCTTTGACGGAGAATTTATTATATTCGACCTGGAGACCACCGGCCTTTCCCCCTCCACCGAGCGTATCACCGAGATTGGTGCTGTGCGGTTGCGAGGGGGCGAGATTGTGGAAAGCTTCGATACCTTTGTGGACCCGGAAAAAAACCTCACTGCCGAAATCATTGAGCTTACCGGCATCACTGACGAGATGCTAAAAGATGCCCCCAGCGAAAAACAGGCTCTGGAGCAATTTTACACCTTCTGCGGCGGCAGTGATGCCGTTTTGGTGGCACACAATGCTGGCTTTGACATCTCCTTCCTCCGGGCTGCAGCACGGCGGAGTGGTATGCCCTTTGCCTTTACCTGGGTGGATACTTTGCTGATTAGCCGTGCACTGTATAAGGATTTAACCAAACACAGCCTGGATAAGGTAGCAAAGCACCTAAAGCTAAAAAACTTCAAACATCACCGGGCCAATGAAGATGCTGCGGTATTGGGCGAAATCTTTATGAAAATGCTGGAGCAGATTCAGGCCACCACCGGCGCCCAAACCACCCTGCGGATCAATGTGGCCTGTGCCAACAGTGACCCCCAAAAGCTCCGAGCAGACCATATCATCCTTATTGCCAAAAACAAGGTGGGGCTGAAAAATCTGTACAAGCTGGTTTCGTATAGTCATCTAGAGTACTTCTACCGTTCTACCCCACGCATCCCCCGCAGTGTGCTTATGGAGCACCGGGAAGGGCTGCTGGTGGGCAGCGCCTGCGAAGCAGGGGAGCTGTTCCGAGCGGTTCACGGCGGCCAGGAATGGGGCAAGCTGTGTGAAATCGCCAAATTCTATGATTACCTGGAGATACAACCCATTGCCAACAACGCCTTTTTAACCCGGCAAGGAAACGGCACTGTTACAGACGATACCTTGCGGGATTACAACCGCACCATCGTCCGCTTAGGCGATAAGCTGGGTATTCCGGTGGTGGCCACCGGGGATGTTCACTTTTTGGATCCGGACGATGCTGTTTTCCGGGAGATCCTCATGACCAAAAAGGGCTTTGAGGACGCATCCCACCAGCCCCCATTGTATCTGCGCACTACCCAGGATATGCTTACGGAAATGGCCTATCTGGGTGAGAAAAAGGCGTTGGAGGTGGTGGTGGAGAATCCCAACAAATTGGCGGATATGGTGGAAAGCATCCTGCCTATACCTGACGGCACCTACACCCCCTCTATCCAAGGGGCAGATGAGGATTTACAGGAAATTACCTGGAGCAAAGCCAAAAGCCTATATGGTGACCCAATACCCGAAATTGTGGCACAACGCCTGGACAGAGAGCTTACCTCCATTATTAAACACGGCTTTGGGGTATTGTATATGATAGCCCAAAAGCTGGTGGCCAAATCGGAAGCTGACGGATATCTGGTGGGCTCCCGTGGTTCGGTTGGTTCCTCCTTTGTGGCCACCATGGCTGGAATTTCTGAGGTTAATCCTTTGCCCCCCCATTATGTCTGCCCCAATTGCCGCTGGAGTGAGTTTATCACCGACGGCTCTATCGGCTCCGGATTTGACTTGGGAGAAAAGGATTGCCCCAATTGCGGCACACCCTTAAACCGAGATGGCCACGATATCCCCTTTGAAACCTTTTTGGGCTTTAACGGAGACAAGGCACCGGATATCGACCTGAACTTCTCCGGTGAATACCAGGCGGTTGCCCATAAATACACCGAAGAGCTGTTTGGCTCCGGCCATGTGTTCAAAGCAGGAACCATTGCTACAGTGGCGGAAAAAACTGCCTATGGCTATGTGGAAGAGTTTTTGGAAAAGAAGGGCCGCATTGTACATCGGGCAGAAAAAACCCGGCTGCTAATGGGGTGCACCGGGGTTAAACGCACCACCGGCCAGCACCCGGGAGGCATGGTGGTTGTTCCTGCCCAGTACGAAGTCTACGATTTCACCCCGGTTCAGCACCCCGCCGACGACAAGGATTCGGATATTATCACCACCCATTTCGACTTCCACTCCCTTCACGATACCATCCTCAAGCTGGATATTCTGGGGCACGACGTTCCCACCCTGTATAAATATCTGGAGGATATTACCGGTGTAAAGATTTTGGATGTGCCTATGAGCGATGCCAAGGTTATCAGCTTGTTTACCTCGCCGGAAGCCCTTGGGGTTACCCAACAGGACATTGACTGCAACACAGGAACCTTGGCACTGCCGGAAATGGGAACCGGGTTTGTTCGCCAGATGCTGATGGAAGCGCAACCTAAAGCCTTTTCGGATCTATTGCAGATATCCGGCCTTTCCCACGGAACCGATGTATGGCTGGGCAACGCCCAGGATCTTATCCGCAACAGAACCTGCACCATCTCCGAGGTTATCGGTACCCGGGACAGCATCATGACCTATTTAATGCACAAAGGGTTAGAGCCTGGAATGGCTTTTAAGATTATGGAAATTACCCGTAAGGGTCAGGCCAGCAAGCTGCTAACCCAAGAACATATTGCTGCTATGAAAAGCTGTGGTGTGCCGGACTGGTATATCGACAGCTGTATGAAAATTAAGTACATGTTCCCCAAAGCCCACGCCACCGCCTATGTTATGGCTGCAGTGCGACTGGGCTGGTATAAGGTGTATTATCCCCTGGCGTTTTATGCCGCTACCTTTACTGTACGCAGCGAAAAAAGCGATTTTGATGCTCAGGCAGCGGTACAGGGCAAAGCTGTGGTTCGCCAGCGAATGGACGAGCTTATACAAAAAGGCAACGACCGTACAGCCAAAGAAAACGATCAGTTGGGTTCTTTGCAGGTTATCTACGAGATGCTGGCCCGGGGTATTGAAATTTTACCGGTGGATTTGTATAAATCTGACGCTGTGCGCTATCAGATAGAGGATGGGAAAATCCGTTTGCCCTTTAACGCGCTAAAAGGTTTGGGTGGTGTGGCTGCCCAAGCCCTTGCAGAGGAAGGAAAAAAGGGTTCCTACATATCCTGCGATGAAATTATGATTCGGGCAGGTGTGGGCAAGTCAATAATCGAGCTGTTGCGGGAATCTGGGGCATTACAGGGGCTGCCGGAAAGCAGCCAGACCAGCTTGTTTTAACTTATCTTTAGAAAAACGGGAGATTTCAAAAATTTCTAAGGATGTTTTCCACCTGACAGGGCAGACGATGCAGGTGGGCTGCCTCCCGGCAAGGAGGACAACCCAGCCAGGCGGAAAACAGTCTGCAAGTTGTAATTTTCGTTGGTGTTTACCGGATATGGCAACTACCGTAGAATACTGTGTGTATTCTCTTGGGTGGTGACAAACAGCGAAAGGCCTGCTAAAAAAAGGACGGCCAAAGGCCGCCCCTACATATGCTATTGTAGCTTTGCAGCGTGGGTAAACAAAAAACACGGCTTTGACGGATGCTCTCCAACTACCGCCAAAACCGCGCCCAAAATGGGTACAGCTATCTGCCGGTTCCCCGGCTATCTATCCCAACCCGTATACCGGATGGTACAATTAGTATTTCATAATATACTAGAATTATGTATTCTCTTGCACCTGGTCGGTGATAATTTCTACAATTCGTTCTGCCATGTGTCTTGTCAGATAAGAGGACATAGGTAGCGCTATCATCTTTTCCCTTGCCTGGCGCGCATTGATGAGCATTACCCTATCCCAATCCTCCATTGTCCTCTCTCCCCGATAAAACCCCGTACAGTTTACATCCAGCCGCTCCAGCGTCGAGAGAATTTCTTCTCGTCTCTCCGGCTGTGGTAGCCCCAATACAAATTGGGTACAGGCACTGTGGTATGGCTCCACCACCTGCTGAATTTTGCCTACCCCCTGCAGCCCCTGCCGGTAGATATCCCAAACCTCCCGCCGTTTTTCCAGGTGCTCCATACAATCGGTGAGCCATTGGCCGCCATAACAGGCCTGGACATACTCTTGAGATGCAATATCTGCACTGGGTATGGCACCGGTTTCCCATCGAACCTTTTCCAGCAGATCCCGTATAAGCAGGGCATCCTCCTGGTTATGGCAGAGCACTGCGCCGCCATCTTCATAGCCTGGCTGTTCTGGCATAGCCCAAAAAGAGGCAATGGCAAAGCGGCCAAAGCTGCCGGTGTTGATGTGGCCGATAGAAGCGCCCATAGCTTGGGTCATATCTTCAATAAGGGTTATACCGTTGTGATGGCATATATCGGTAAGCGTATGGTAATTGCAGGGCAGTCCAAATAGGTCGGTGGCTACCAATGCTTTTGGCAATGGTTGTTTGGTTCGGCGGCACTTCCCTAATACATATTCAAGGCAGAAAGGATCTATGTTTAAAGTGTTGGGGTTAATATCCACAAGCATGGGTATAGCACCCACCGCCAAAATGGTTCGGGTGATAAATCCGGGGGCAAAACCGCTACAGAGCACCCTTTCACCAGGCCCTATACCTGCTGCCAGCAGTGCCAGATGCAGCCCTTCTTCCCCACTGGATACCGCCACACATTGCTCCACCACCAAAAGGTCACACAATCGCTGTTCCAGCTTGTCCACCTCATCCCGCAAAAGCAGTGTTGTTTGGGGCCGCAGCGTTATGGCTTTGGAACCCCTTTCGTCTTGTACCGCCTGAAGCAGGCTTTGATACACAAACCGTTTGGCCATTAACGTCGACCTCCAAATTACCATATTTTTCTAATTTCTTATTATTATACATATAGTAATTGTCGAACCATGTCCAAAGCACAAACTCAAATACCTGTATTTTGTGCGCCCTTTCCCTGTATCTAATAGGGGACTTCACAGTAATTCAGTTACCCTACCATAACAAATAGTTATTGAATTATAAAGACCGGTTTTAAATATAAGGAGTCGGTTCCTATGAAAATACTACACACATCCGACTGGCATCTGGGCAAAAGCCTGTACGATTTCTCCTTGCTGGAGGATCAGGCCTATTTTATAGAGCAGCTACTGGCCTATCTGGGTAACAACCAGGTGGATGCTGTGGTGATTGCCGGCGATATTTACGATCGCCCCATCCCCCCTGCCGGGGCCATTCAGCTTTACGACCATTTTTTATCCAAAACGGTGAACCAGCTGGGTATCCCGGTGCTGGCCATTGCAGGAAATCACGACAGTGCCAGCCGCCTGGAATTCGGCAGCAGCTTGTACCAAAAAAGCGGCTATTATGTAGTGGGGTCGGTACAAAACCCGGTTACCACCGTCACCCTTGCCCACAAGCAGGGGGATGTTTGCTTTACCCTACTGCCTTACCTGCACCCCGCCGATGTTCGGGCGCTGTGGCAGGAGGATGTGAAAACCTTCGATCAGGCTTACCGGCTGCTACTGTCCCACCATCTGCCCACCTTGGATCCGTCAGTGGGCCAGGTTGCAGTAGCCCATGGCTTTTTTGCGCGGCTAGGTCGGCCGGACTGCCTTCTCACCAGTGACAGTGAGGTAAGCGTAGGCGGTTTGGATATTGCCGACAGTTGCTGCTTTGCCCCTATGGACTATGTGGCACTTGGCCACCTTCATTCCCCCCAGCAGGTAGGGGACAATCTGCGGTACAGCGGATCTCCCCTGAAATACTCTCTGTCTGAGGAAGATAGGCGCAAGTCGTTTCTAATGGTAACACTGGAGCAAAAGGGACAAGCTGTTACACAGGAGGTATTTTTGCCACCCTTGCGAGATCTGCGCACTGTAACTGGAACATTGGAGCAGCTTCTGGAACCTTCCTACCACCATATCGCCCGGTTTGACGATTATGTATTTGCCCAAATACAAGGGCCGGAATGCCTTTACCCCATGCAGAAGCTGCGCACCTTGTTTCCCCGGCTGCTGGGGCTGCGGTTTGGTCAGCGGGGAGAAGGGGCAACCTCTATGTCCACCATGGAGGGGCGAGCTGTTGAGCGTATGTCTGTAGTCGAGCTCTTTGGCGGCTTTTATCGACAAACCACCGGAAACTCCCTCAGTGACAAACACCTAGAACTTCTTGCAGAGGTGCTGGAAATGGAAGAGGAGGTGGTGGTATGAAGCCCCAAACCCTTACCCTGCACGCCTTTGGCCCCTTTGCCAAAGAGCATACTGTGGACTTTACTGCATTGGATCAGGGGCAGATATTCCTCATTACTGGTGAAACCGGCGCGGGAAAAACCACCTTGTTTGACGCCATTGCTTTTGCTCTGTTTGGTTCAGCCAGCGGTGATAGCCGCAAACCAGGCACCTTCAAAAGCCACCACGCCGACGAAAACACCAAGTGCTGGGTGGAACTCACCTTTTCGCTGAATGGGGGTACCTATCGGGTATACCGCGCCCCCCAGCAGATGGGCCGCAAACGAGATGGATCCTCAAAGGACATCTCAGAAGCAGCTGAGTTAACCTTGCCAGATGGCAAAATCCTCGCCGGGAAAAGCCATGTGGACTCTGCTATTAAAGAATTACTTGGGCTGGATTATCACCAGTTTAAACAAACCACCATGCTGGCACAGGGGGAGTTTCGCAGGCTGTTGGAGGCAAATTCCACCGAAAAGCAGCAGATATTCTCCAAAATATTCGGCACCCATCGCTTTGCCCGGCTGGCCTCCCGGCTAGAGGAAAAGGAGCAGGCTCTGGGCAAAGAGCTTCAGGCGGCACAGGCAGCCATCTACCGCTGTGTGTTGCAGCTGGCCTCTTTGGGGTATCAAGCCCTGGATAGGCAGGATGCCCAGTATATGCCCTACAAGGAGATAGCCTCTGCGGTGGAGGAAACCCTTGCACTGCATACCCAGCGGATCCAGCAGCTTAATATCCACATTCAGGATTTGGAGACCCAGCGGGCCGGTATCGACCTTGCCGGATCAAAAGCCCTGAACCAAAAGCTGGAGCGTTTGGCAGCCGCCAAATTAACCTGGCAGCAGCTTCAGGCAAGGCAGCAGGAAATTGCCCAACAAACCGCCCTGTTATCTCAGTTGCGGGGCGCAAAGGAGTTGGAGGATCAGGAAACCATAATCCGCTCACTCAAAACTGCCAAGGAGGAAAGTGCAGTCCAATTGGCTGGGCTGGAGCAACAGCGTAAAACCGTTGCTGAGGTTCTGGCCAAAGCCCAAGAAAACTATCAGCACCTGCCAGAAAAGAAGCTGCTGCTGCAAAAGGCCATTACCGCTGAGGATACCCTGGTGCAGCGCCGTCAAGGATTGGAACAGCAGATCCAGCAAATCAAACAGGCCAAAACACTGCAGACACAGTGGGGACAGTTGGACTCTCAAATAGGGCAGCTGCGGGCAAAGATGCTGGCTTTAGATCTGGGAGAGAGAATTCACCTTATACAAAAAGGGCTGGATACCTTGGCTGGGTTAGAGCATAGTCGTGAGGCTGTTGCACAGCTGGAGGAGCAGATTGAGGCAGCCCAGCAGCAGTATCAGCGACTCTATACCGGCTTTTTAAATGGTCAGGCGGCTGTATTGGCCCGGAATCTGCAAGCCGGTACCCCCTGCCCTGTCTGTGGCTCTACCCATCACCCAGACAAGGCAGATAGCCACCAGGTTGTGCCGGAACAAACCCAGGTGACCACAGCAAAAGAGCGGTGGGACAGCCTTGTAACCAACAAGCAAGCCTTAACCGCACGGATACAAGCCTTGGAGGAGCAGCTACCCCTGCTGCCTATCCCCCAGCCCACCGACCCAGAACAATCTGCACCTTCCCCAAAACAATTGGCAGAAGCGGAGCTAAACTCCCTGCAACAACAGCTCTATACCTTGCATCAACAATGCGCCGGAATACCAGATCAAGAAAAATCCGCATTAGCCCAACAGATAGAAGCCCTGTCTGTGGAGCTGGCAACGACCCGGGAGAATGTGGCGGCACTGCTGGCGGTATCCGGTCAGCCATCGGATGCCGATGTTGGGGCGCTGGATGCAGAGCTTGGGGCGACCAAAAAAACCATCACCCTGCTCAGTCATGAGATTGCCCAGCAGGAATCTGCGTATCTTGCAGCTCGTTCGGCTTTTGATCAATGCGACGCTGCATATCGCTCAACGATTACTCATCTGACCTCTTTGGAGGAGCGTTATACCAAGCTTCGGGAAGCTTTTAAGGTGCGGATGCAAGGACATGGTTTCTCTTCATATGCCCAGTACCGAGAGGTGTTGGAGCAAGCGAGTAGGATAGAAACCATTGCCAAGGATTTGGAGATCTATTCCCAGCAAAAACTTACTTTGCAAGCCCTAATAACCGAGCTGGAAAGTGAAACAGCGGGAAAAACCGCTATCGATATCGCTGCTTTAGAGCGG
Source organism: uncultured Oscillospiraceae bacterium (assembly GCA_964395635.1). Classification (GTDB taxonomy): domain Bacteria; phylum Bacillota; class Clostridia; order Oscillospirales; family Ruminococcaceae; genus WRAV01. The sequence continues at coordinate 3,558 of CAYNCW010000008.1, read as the reverse complement.
CAGCTGGAAGAGCTTCTCCGGCGCTTGGAGGGAATGCGGGAGGATAAAATCCGGCTACATAGCTTACTGGATTCCACCCACCAGCGCCTGGTCGAATTGGAATCCCTTCATAAAGAAGTTGGGCTGCAGGGGGAACGCCACAGTCTCCTAAAGGAGATGGCTACTCTGGCAAAGGGCAACCGCCCGCCTTACCTTTCTTTCGAGCGGTATATTCTGGCCTCCTATTTTGACGATGTCATTCAGATAGCCAACATACACCTGCAACGTATGACTGGACTGCGATATCGTTTGCAGCGCAAAGAAGAGGCGGTAGGCCGCACAGCCGGCCTTGATCTGGAGATTATTGACGCATATACCGGAAAACCCAGAGGGGTTGCAACCTTGTCCGGTGGTGAGGGGTTTAAAACCTCTCTAGCTTTGGCGCTGGGCCTTTCGGATGTTGTGCAGATGTATGCTGGAGGCGTATCTATCGACACCATGTTTATTGATGAGGGCTTTGGTTCTCTGGATGAAAACTCTTTGGACAGCGCGGTGCAAACCCTGCTTTCTCTGGAGAAAAACGGGCGTATGGTGGGAGTTATTTCCCATGTTCCCCAACTGCGCAGCTATATCCCCATCCGCCTAGAGGTGCGCTACTCCCCTACCGGCTCTCATCTTGGATGGACAGGGATCTAAAAACAGATCTTCATACCACATTAGCATGTTTTTTTAACCAGCATATATTGGGCTGAGACTGCATAAACTGGGTGCCTACGGAAAAAATAGCAGTTATTGTTAAGAAATGCTAGGTTTTTGCCGAGAGATATGATAGAATAATTTTGTATGCTTTACATTCCAGCGAGTATGATAATGAGGGGGCATAGAGTTTGAGCAATTCACCTTCAAGCGAAGATGCAAACAACACGCCACAACAGCAGGGCCAGGACACCCCGGGGAAAAAGCCCTCATTTGGCCACCGTTTGCGTAATATATTTCATTACAAGATTCAGATAGTACCGCCCACCACTGCAAAAAAATCAGAAGCAGCTCCGGACTCCCAAGGGGAAACTCCCCCACCCAAAGAGAAAAAGAAAAAAGAAAAAAAGCCAAAGGTAAAGCCGCCTAAAAAGCCCAAGCAGAAAAAGGCACCAAAACCCAAAAAGGATAAGAAAGATCCGGCAGAAGGTAAGAAAAAGCGCACCTTGCTGCTGGTGTTGATACTTTCCGGTGTTTTGGTGGCTGGTGGTATCCTTACTGCTGTGCTGCTGGTTCGGTCTGCAAATAAACCAGAAGCTAAGCTGCAAAAAGCGGAAAAGTATACGGCAGAGCAACAATACGACAAAGCTGTGGCTATCTATGATAAGCTTATCACCGATAATCAGATGGTTGCTGAAGCCTATCTGGGTATGGCCGAAGCACTTTTGGAATCCGGTGACGAACAGGGTGCCATCCTTAAGTTGGAAACTGGCTATCAGGCCACCGACGATTCCCGCATCCAGCAGCGGTTACAGGAACTGCGGCCGGAAGAACCCCCCTCAGACCAAGCCCAAGCTCAGCCGATAGATTTACCGGTAACCTGGTCCGACCCGGCATTTGAAGGTATGGTGCGCAAGGCGCTTGGCCGCGACAGCTCTGGAGATATCATGACCAGCGAGCTCAAAGGTATCACCAGCCTAAAGATTTTGGGGGAAACCCATGCTCTTGTTAACGAGAACATCCCCAATATCAACAAGGTGGAAGGCTATACTGTAGACAATGTATTTTATACCCAGCGGGGCAATATTCGCTCCCTTGCGGATCTGGCCAACTTCCCCAATCTCACAAAACTCACTGTGGGATACAACAGCATCGACGATATTTCCGGTATTGAAACGCTCACCAAGCTGGAAATGTTGGGGCTGTATTGCAACAACATTGAAGATCTTTCTAAGATGGGCCAGCTGACCTCTTTAAAGTTTTTGTATCTTTACAACAATCAGATTACCGATATTACCCCCCTATCCTCCCTTACGGGGCTACAACAGCTGTTGGTACAACACAACCAAATTTCCGGTATCAATGCTGTTGCCTCATTAACCCAATTGGAGGAGCTGTTTATCGGCAACAACCAGATAACCGACATTTCCCCCATTTCCGGACTGCAAAAACTTCGCTTTTTGTATGCGGAGAACAACAATATCACCAGTATTGAACCGGTGTCCAAATTAAGCACCTTGACTGATGTTTCCTTCACCGGTAATCCCGTAGGTGATTTGAGTCCTGCCAAAAATGTACAAAACCTAAATATGCCCTATGGTTGATAAAGAAGAAAAGAAGGTGGTGGCTTAGGCCACAACCTTCTTTTTGCTTCTTTATTTAATATTTAAAAAATTAAATTTAAAAAATCCTCAAGGGTTATACCATGGATGTATTGCTGCAAATCCACGCCGTCCAAGGCCTGTGCTATGGCCTGGCGGTCATGCCGCACTCCCTGGAGCTTTTGTTCCAGCGCCTCCTTATTTTGAATGCCGAAGAAGTCGCCAAAGATATGTACTTCTTCCATTACGCCGTCCTTTACATTCAGGCGCGCATCCACAATTCCAAAGGGATAGTGGCGGCTGTTTTCCCAGTTGTATGCCGGGGATTTGCCAAAATTCCATTCCCACTGGGAGTACTTTTCCTCAACCAGTTTTTGTATGGCGGCAATATCCTCTTTGGTAAGCATATATTCTTCCATATCCTGCTTGCGGAAGTGATCTGCAATACCGTTGTAAAATTCCTCAGCAGTCATGGGAACCGGTAGATGGGAATAGACATTGGTTACCCGGCTGCGCACTGATTTAATGCCCTTGCTCTCAATCTTCTCGGTTTTGGGCACCAAAGACTTTGCCAAATCACTTACATCGGCATTGAACAAAATACAGCCGTGGTGCATAATCCGGCCGTTTTTGACTGCCTGGGCGTTGCCGGAGAATTTCATACCGTCAATCAGTAGATCGTTGCGTCCCTTAAGCTCCGCTTTTACTCCTAAAGTTTGCAGATACTCACAGATGGGGGCGGTAAACTTGGCGTAGTTGCTAAAATCGTTCTCGCCCAGTTTATGGATAACAGTGTAGTTGATGTTGCCCAGATCGTGGAATACAGCGCCACCACCCGATTGGCGACGAATAACCGCAATGTTGTTTTCCCGAACATAATCCACATTGATTTCTTCCACAGCATTTTGGTTGTTTCCGATAATAACCGCCTTGGCATTACGCCAAAGAATCACCATGTCCATATCCATTTGGGTCAAAGCATACTCTTCCAGCGCCAGATTAAACGCCGGATCGTGACATTGATTTAGAATAATGCGCATTAAAATCCTCTCTTTGCATATGGTTTATCCTGGCAGTGGCCACCACTTAGGTCTTTTGGCTGTATCCACTAGGATTACTTTGATTGTGTTGCCGTAGCTGTTCCAATTGTCTCTTTGCGTCTGCCAATTCATTTCTTGCCTTGGTGGCATCTTCCAGGTATTGGGCAACCTGTGTGCGCAGATTGTCCGCACTTTGTTCGGATTTTTTCAGACTATCCAAATAGGAAAGGCAGAGAAGCACC
>CAYNCW010000007.1:0-21620 GCA_964395635.1 uncultured Oscillospiraceae bacterium | reverse complement strand
GCACAGCGTGGAATTGTTGGCGGCGTGGTCATGGGCAACCGAAGCCTGGAGCTTTCTCACCACCAGTACCCCCCATTTCTCAAGTACTGTATCGGCCTGGACAGCTCTCTCTTTCAAGGGGATATGATACAAAAAGCCCCTCAGCTGGTGGAAGCACACCTAAAACAGCGGCAATGCGTTGGGATTAAGATCTACGCCGGATACTGCCCCTACTATGTCAGCGATGCCGTTTACCACCCATTTTACCAGCTGGCCATGGACTACAATAAGCCGGTAGCCATCCACACTGGAGCCACAGCCAGCAGCATGGGGCTTCTCAAATACAGCCACCCCCTAACCCTAGACGATGTGGCGGTGGCCTTTCCCAAGGTGCAATTTGTCATGTGCCATTTTGGCAGCCCCTGGCTGGTGGATGCCGCCGCTGTGCTGGAAAAAAACAGAAACGTATCAGCCGACCTATCCGGCCTTTTGGCAGGTAAGCTGGATATGGAGCAGTTTTTTATAGAAAATGCCGAGTATATCCGCCAGCTGCGCAGCTGGCTTTCCTATGTGGGGGACTACAACCGCATTCTCTTCGGCACCGACTGGCCCCTTGCAAACCTGCAAGACTATATCGACTTCACCGCCCACATCATCCCAGACAAACACCAGGAGGCGGTTTTCTTCCACAACGCCAACCGGATATACAATATGGGGCTTTAACACCAAACATCAAATCACAGAGTATAACAAAAACCAGGCGGCTTCACCGGTTTTACGGAAAAGCCGCCTGGTTTATTGTTGTGCTATTATAGCAGTTTTAACTTCTTGGCCATAATCTCCCCATTTGTGCTAAAGGTAATGGCGCTTTTATCCGAGATGATTCCTTTGTTATACAAATCCAGCAAGCTGTTGTCCATGGTGAGCATCCCCTCTGCACCCGAGGAGTGGATCACCGAATCAATCTGATGAATCTTGGATTCCCGAATCATATTGCGGATGGCGTTGTTCACCACCATAATCTCAAAAGCAGGCACAATCTTGCCGTCCACCGTGGGAATCAGCTGCTGGGATACCACCGCCTGCAACACCATAGAAAGCTGAATCCGTATCTGGTTCTGCTGGTTGGGGGGGAAGGCATCGATTACCCGGTCGATGGTGTTGGCGGCCCCCACAGTGTGCAAGGTGGAAAAAACCAAATGCCCGGTTTCTGCTGCGGTCATAGCCACGTTTATGGTTTCGTGATCCCGCATTTCGCCCAGCAATATCACATCCGGCGATTGCCGCAAAGAAGCCCGCAGCGCCTTTACATAGCTTTGGGTATCGGTTTCGATTTCCCGCTGGCTCACAATGCTGTTGCCATGGCGGTGAAGGTACTCCAGAGGATCCTCCAGTGTAATGATATGGTCGCTGCGGGTCTTGTTGATCCGATCGATGAGACAGGCCAGAGTGGTGGACTTACCGCTTCCGGCAGTACCGGTCACCAGCACCATTCCCTTGTTTTTTTCTGCAAGGTTCATCACAGTGTCGGGAATACCTATCCGCTTGGGATCCGGCAGATCAAAGGTGATTACCCGAATAACCGCCGCCATGGATCCCCGCTGCTTATAAATATTAATACGAAACCGGGACACACCGGCAACCGCAATGGAAAAATCATCGTCGCCGCAATCGTTGGCATGGGAGTACTCCCGGCTTTCGGTCAGGGCATAGATGCCCTTTATTATCTCACCGGTGGCAACCGGCGAGAGTTGTACATCGTCATACACAGAAAAATGGCCGTTTACCTTATAGGTCACCGGTCGCCCGGCAATGATGAATATATCCGACGCCTTTTTTTCCACAGCGTCCTTTAATAGGTGCAGGATGTCCATAGGCTCCCCCTTATTTTTCCCTGATTCTAGTGAATTGGTCATGCTGTTGCGGTTCCATTCCAAAGGATTAGGGATTCTTCCTCCTCAAAGAGCAGCGGTGCAGTGCTTTGCACCTTCCATTGGGCAATGCGATATTGTTTCCCCGAAATAGATTGGGCCAGATCCAAAACAACGGTAAGGGCCTGGATATCATCCAGGGGTATGGTATACACGGCAGTCCCGCTCTGGGGGGAGGTGGGGGAAAAGGATACAGGCACAGTGGCAATAGCCCCCAAGCCGATGCTTACCTTGCTGAGATACTCCTCTTGAGAAGTAACAGCTGCGCTGAGCAGCACAGCGTTTACCTGGGCCAAAACCTCCTCGGCTACAGCGTCAGCTGCATAGTATTTCTCTAAAGCCTCCGCCGATTTAAGGGCCAGCTTATAATCCGCATTGGCGGATACCATGGATAGTGTGGCAAAGGTGGTCAAGCACAACAGCACAAAGATAACCAAAATAGAAGACCCACCAATGTTTATACCGGTGCTTTGTTTTGCACGCAATCAGCCCACTCCTTCCTTTCTCTTTTCTGTATAGCAGCAGCCTATAGGCTGCCAGTCAATTGTTAGCATTTTATATCAACCAAGATATTTCGTGGCCACCAGCTGATACAATACAGTGCTTCTTGTTGTATCGGTCACCACAATGGTGGCTGTAGCAGGGGAGATAGCGGTATCCAGCTGTACGGTAAGCTGAAACTGCCCATCCTCAGCTGGTTTCCCGTCTGCATCATACCCGGCAGTCAGTGTATCCCCCTGCACAGTGGCAGACAGCAACCTGGCCATATCCTGGGAGGAACCATCGGTACTTTTAAAACATGCGGCAGCACTTTGTGCAGTGGAAACCGCCATGTGCAGGCTGCTACTCTCTGCGCTTAAAATATGCGCCTTGGCAAACAGCTGGATGCAGATTGCGCTGGCAACAGCAAAAAAGGCAATGGCAATAATCAGCTCCATCAAAAAGAGCCCGGACTTAGAAGAACCTCTCATACTTTACAGTCCTCCCTTATCGCTGCGCGTGGCAATATATTGCCTGGATTGGCCACCGTCGGCGGTTTCAATCTGCAACAATAGCAGTCGATCGTTGAGTTGTTCCACCCCAAAGCTGTCCACCGGCATCAGGGGTTGGCCTGCGCCCATATCCAAGTCCTGGGCATTGTCCTTGCTGACAAACAGCTCCCGCAGGGTGCCGTCATAGGCATAAATCCAAGTTTGATAGGTGTCTGCGCCAATAACATCCTCCAAAACCAGTGCGCTGCTTCCATGCAATGTGGCAAGATACACACTGTCGGCGGCATCGTGCTGCCGCACCTTGGTGGTAACATAGTTTAGCGGGGTGGAGCTTTCAAAATTTCTGTCCATCTTTTCCACCGTATTTTTGTATACCCCCGCTCCAATAAGCACAACCATCAGGGAAGCGGCGGCAAACACACAAAACAGAGCCAGGGTGAACAGAATATCCACCATATGTCCACCGGACTTATTGCGACTAAATTGCATATGCGTTGTCCATTCCTTTCCCTAAAACTCCTGGGGCAATACCGTAATCTGGGGCATAATGTTGGAGGCAAAGGCACTGTAGTGAATAATATACTTCTTTTGATCCACGCTCAGCCCGTAGTTTTCCTCCAAATAGCGTATATCCGGGGGATATTGCCCCTCCAAGGCATAGCACTGTATGGTGGCCCTGGTTACGGCGTTGGTGGCACTGCGCAGCTGCTCTTGCTGGTTGGTCTCGCTTATACCGGCAATCCCCTGAAAGAACAACAGGATAATGGCCGCAAAAAACAGCACAGGCATCAGCATATCCCACAAATGGGATCGGCTCTTTTTGCTGTACTGGGAAAAACGATTGCTCATATCAAACCTCGCTTTCCGTTAACCGATAGAGGACATTATGCCCATCAGCGGCAACATCACCGAAAGCAGAATCATCCCCACAATCACCGACAAAACTGCCACCAAAGAAGGCTCCAGCACAGCAATAATGTTGCTGATTTGGGTGTCGGTTTCTTCCTCATAGCGGCTGGCCAGCTTATCCATCACCGTATCCATAGAGCCGGTTTTAAAAGCCACAGTCACCATACGGGCATATACACCGCTAAAAATATCCGCCTTCACAAGCGCCTCAGAAAAAGTAGACCCCTGGGCCATATGGCTTTGGCAAGCCGTAATTTTTGCCCGGATAGACGGGTTTTCCACCAGCTTATACACCATCTCCAAAGATTGGTCCGTGTCCAATCCACTGGAAAGCATCAGGGACATTGCCGAAGCAAATCGCCCGGAAGCGATCTTGGCATACAGCCCACGTGTAGCAAAGAAGGAAGCTTTAAAGCTATCCAGTGCTCTGCGGCCACCGGCAGTCCGGCTCATAATCAGCAGCACAATAGCCACAGCAGCAAACACACCGATAATCGCGAAAGAATATTTGCCGATAGATTGCCCCAGCTGCAAAATTCCCCTGGAAAATCCGGTCATCTCACTGCCCAAGCTCTGGAACACCTCGTTGAAGATGGGCATCACCTTCACCACCAATACAGTGATAACCAACACCATCATCAATATCATAACCAAGGGATAGGTAACAGCGTTTTTAATGCTTTTGGCCACCGATTCCTCCCGCTCGTAGTAGGCGCACAAAGAGTCCATAACATTGTCCAGCTTACCGGTTGTCTCACCAATCTCCACCATGTTCACCACATAGCTGGGGAACTTGCCGGTTTTGCCCAGCGCCATATGCAAAGGTGTCCCCACCTCCACATGGTCGTGCACTGTTTTTAAAATCTCTTTTGCCTGGGGATTCTTGGTATCCTCCATCATAATGCCGATGCCTTCGCTCACCGATATGCCGGATTTTAAAATCATTGCAACCTGTGCGCAAAAGGCGGATAGCTCGCTGGATGACAATAAATCCCGTGCTTTTGTTTGTGTTTGATTAGCCATTGTGCCTTCCCTCCGTTAATAGACATACATAGCGCTGTAATTGCTGCCATTGCCTATAAATTTCATAATATCAGAGCTTTGGTTTGCATTGGAAGCAAAGGTGGGATCCATCATCTTCCAACTCTTGCCGTCAAAATAAATCAGATTGTTCACCCAGCCCACCTCGCTGAGATAGACGCTGATCCAGGCATGATAAATCCCGCCGGATACATACCCCACCTGGAGCTGGGTGGGAATATTCTGGGTGCGAAGCATGGTGGCCATCACCGCCGCATAGTCAAAGCATATGCCCTTGCCCGAAGCCAAAATACTGTCCACATTGGGCAGATAGCCGGATGTGACGGTGGATGCCTTGTAATCATCGTATTTAATGTTGGATATCACATAGTTGTACACATTGGAAACCACCGTCAGCTTGTCGGCAGCGCCGCTGGCCAAGGCCGCACCCTTTTGCACAGTGGCGGAATTGGCATTGTAATTCACATACTGGCTGGGGTACAAAAAGGGCGCTGTAGCGCTGGACAAGGTCGCACTTACACTGGTGCCGTAAGCCAGTGCATACTGGCTCCCGCTTACATTTTCAAATACATTGATAGAGTAGCTGCCGTTTCCCGCCGTCAGGGGAAAGGTGCTAAACCCACCCGGTGCCAGCACATAGGTATAGGTGGCGCCGCCACTGCGGGCAATCTGCAAGCGCACCTTGCCGGAGCTGCCGGTATACTTCACCATCACATACCCCTCGGATGTATTGGAGGTATCAATGGTAACGCTGGCATTTCCCACCTGGCTGGCTCCTGTGGTGGGCATACGCACGGTGGATCCCGCCAGGGGCACCGGCTGATCCTCAATGGTAACCAATGTGCTGCAAAAGGCAGGGGAAGCCAGTAAAACGAAACAGCAAACCCCAATAGCCACTATACCCAGCAGCTTTGGCAGATGTCGAGGCACAAGACGTGTCATAGAGTAGTGTCCTCCCAAATCAGAAGATTGTAGTAGTGTGTCTAAGCGGGAAGGTCTTGAATATGACTAAGCCCGGCCCGCACAATAATGCGCTTGTTGGCAATTCCAATGGGGTCGCAGGATGTAAGGGTGACAATCGGCGCATCAATACACTTGATAACGCTCCAATCATCCTCTTCAATAATGGTGGTGTCCATATAGGTAAAGGTATATCGTTTGCCGTTATAGGTTAGAACTATCTCATCCCCGTCTGTAATGGTATCGATGTAATAAAACTCCTTGCCCTTTAAATCCCGGTGACCGGCAATAGATATGTTAAAGTTATCTATGTTCTCCTCTGGGGCATACCCAGGCAGCGGCGCATAATCATATAGCCCCACACCTCGGTTCAGGGCATTGTCGTCCACACCGTTCAGCACCGGCCCTGTGTACTCCAGCCGCGGAATCTCCAAAGTCATCTCGCCATCCTGATACAGATCCCGGTGGGCAGTGGTAAACAGCACATCGGTTGGGTAATACAGGGTGGGCAGATTCTGTACCACCGCAGGGGGCGGCGGGGGCTCTGAGGACTGCTCAGCAGGCTCTTTTTTAGTGAATAAACTGGACTCCAGCACAAAAAAATATCCCAGCAGCACCGCACCAATAACTGCCATTGCAATGCGTAGGATACGCAACATGATTTTGCAGCGTTCATTGGTGTGTGCCGGAATCGGGGTTTTGTCCTGCATAAAAACACCTTCCGTCCAAATATTGAGAAAAAAGAAATAATTGCGTTTACTTCTACTTTATTATATAATAAAAAGAACAAAACTGCAAATGGAACAATCCAACAATCAGGGCATTGTTGGGGCATATACTTCACCTTCCCAGGGGGAAACAAAACAGTCCCATACCCATTACCCCGCGGTATACTGCAAAATTTTGCTGTGGGGCAGCCCACAGTTTCCACACCAGGCAGGATATCTGTACAAAAGGAGGGTTTTTTTTGGCATCACCAAGTCTATCCGAAAACAGCGCAATTCCTATTAAAATCAGCATGTTTGGCGGATTTACCATCACTATTGGAGACGTGGTCATCAAGGATTCCAACGCCCGCAGCTACCAGTTGTGGAATTTTCTTGAGTATCTCATAACCTTCCGCAACAAAACCATATCCCAGGACGAATTGGTGATGGTTTTGTGGGAAAACGATGATATTGACAATCCTGCCAGCGCGCTGAAAAACTTGGCCTACAGGGTACGCACCCTGTTTGCCGACCACAACATTGAATTTGCCAAAAAAATCATCACCTTCAGCAAAGGCAGCTACCAGTGGAACAACACCCTGCCCACCCTGGTGGACATTGAACAGATGGAGGATTACCACAAAAAAGCCTCCAACATGGCCCATCCATTGGAGTACCGCATCGAAAAATACCTCCAGGCCATCGAGCTTTACACAGGGGATTTTTTGCCGGCATCGGGATATCGCAACTGGGTAATTCCGGTGGCCAGCTATTATCGTTCCATGTATTTTAAATGCGTCTACGAGGTGCTACAGCTCCTGGCCGAACAAGAGCGGTACCAGGTTATAGAAATGATATGCAAAAAAGCGCTGATTATTGACCAGTTTGAGGAAAATGCCCATAAATACCTGATACTTTCCCTCATCCGCCAGGGTCAGCAGTCCAAAGCCATCGCCCACTACAAATTTGTAACCGATCTATTCCTCCACGAATTGGGGGTTAACCCATCCCCATCCCTGCGCAATTTGTATCGGCAGATAGCAAAAACCACCCACAGTGTCGAAATAGATATCGGCATTATTCAACAGGATCTTAAGGAAACCGAATGCTCAGACGGCGCATTTTATTGCGAGTACGAGGTGTTCAAAAACATCTACCAGGTCAAAGCAAGAGCCGCACCCAGAAGCGGGCACACCATTTTTGTCAGCCTGCTCACCATTACCGATGTAAACGGTGGCATACCCGACCAAGACGCCCGCAAAAAAGCCATGGATGGTCTTTTTAAGGCAATCCGGCTCAATACCCGCCGCTGCGATGTGTTTGCCCGGTTTTCGGTCACCCAATATGTTATGATTCTGCCTACCTCCACCGCCGATAATGCGGAGATGGTCATGCAGCGGATTGTGCGGCAATACAAAAGCGACTTTAAAGTAAAAGCGGTAGAAGTACATACCAAGTGACAGCCTATCGACCCACCGGCAGTTGTATAAACCATCCTGCCCCCAACCTTTCGGGCGCAGATCAAGGAGCAATGAAGCAATGAACATATGGCACGATATTTCAGATAGCCGCATCACCCCCACCGATTTTATGGCAGTTATCGAAATCGAAAAGGGCAGCAAAAAGAAATACGAGCTGGACAAAGAAACCGGCCTGATTATCCTGGACAGAATTCTCTACACCTCCACCCACTATCCGGCAAACTACGGCTTTATTCCCCGCACCTATGCCGACGACGGCGACCCGCTGGATGTACTGGTGCTCTGTAGCGAGCCCATCAATCCCTTGGTTTTGGTTCGGGTATACCCCATCGGGGTTATCACTATGATCGATAACGGCCGCCTGGACGAAAAGATCATCGCCATCCCCTTCGAGGACCCCACCTACAATTGCTACCGCAGCATCGACGCACTGCCTCGGCATATCTTCCAGGAGATGCAGCACTTTTTCACAGTCTACAAAGAGCTGGAAAACAAGGAAACCGCTGTCAACGAGGTCAGAGGCCAAAAAGAAGCGGTGGAGGTTTTGGAAAAAGCCATCGCCCTCTACCAAAATACCTTTGGTGTCACCCAGCAAGACCCCCCACAGGAATAACCTCATCCCGCCGGATACCCAAACCCGGCGGGATTTTTATAAGAGCTAAGGGGCAAATTCATTGGAATTTGCCCCTTAGCTCTTTTTTCATCATCCAGTTTTAGTATGTTGTATCCACCGATTTGTAAAACTGTTGTCAAACTGTTCTAACAAGTCTTTCACCCTGTTTTTACCAGGCTACGATAGAACTTTACAACCAAGCATGGTACCCTTTTCTCACTCCCCCAAAGAGTGTATACGGTGAAATAAAACTGCAACAACTTCCAACATAGATTTCACCCTAGGATGGTTGCCTTTTTACAATTGCCCCTTATGCTTGTTATGTGCACAAAGCAAGCAGCCTATAATACAGTAACAAACCCGAACAAAAAAAGGAGAGAGCAATATAAATGAATAAACCCACAAAACGTATCGTAAGCCTTATGCTTACCATTATCTTGTGCTTTGGGGTGTGGACAACAACAGCAGTTGCGGCTGAGGACCCGGTAGCCTATGGCAGCATAGGACTGTCCTTTGGTGGCAAAACCGCCGTTATTAGTGGTGAAAAGGTAGAGGGTGGGCTGTATACATACGATGTTGGCGGCTCGGATGCCTTCAACATCACCTTCAGCTACGATGCCACCGCGTTTTCAGATCTCACAGTAGAAGGGACAGACGGCGTCACCATTCTTGCAATGAAACCCTTTGACAACCTGGTCAGCGTAGTATTTATGGTAGACCCTGCTGTAGCCGACTACTCCAACCTTCTTACAATCACTGCAACAGCCGGCCCGGACGAAACAGTGGGCAGCATAGCAGTGGCATCGGTGGAAGCAGCCAAACAAGGCGGCGCAGTCGAGCTCACCATTGTGGATTCGGACAACATCTTCACAGTGGTCAGCGATTCCCTGATTACAGAATACAATATCCAAACCCTGTCCAAGGCTATGACCTTCTTTATGTTTGACAAAACCAGCCCCAACTGGGCTCTGGCTGTGAAATACGACATGAACAGCGACGGCGTTATCGACCTGCAAGACTTCATTAAGATTGCAAACGCTATTCTGGATACCCAAAGGGTCAGCGAACTCAAGTTTAATGAAGACGGCAGATTCAAAATTATGCAAATGTCCGATTTCCAGGACTATATTAACTCAACTCAGAAACAGACCGTAAACCAAAAGAGCATTGCTTTGATGAATGCTGCCTTGGATGCTGAAAAACCCGATTTGGTGGTCTTCACCGGCGACCAAATTGGCGGCAACATGAACGCCGAACAGCTCCAAGATTGTATCCGTCAGATGGTAAAGCCAATGGAAGACCGCAAAATCCCCTGGATGGTGACTTTTGGTAACCACGATGAAGATGCCACCACCGCCCTCAACGCAGGCTGGAACAAGATTCAGCAGCTGGCCTTCTACCGCAGCTTTGCCTACAATGTAAACCGCGCCAGCATGAGCGGTGTGCAAGGCTTCGAGCCCAACGGCAAAAACACCTTTGGAGTAGGCGACATGTACCAGCTTATCTACGACAACAAAGGCGAAAAACCCCTGTACAACGTCTGGGCGCTGGATTCCAACAGATACGATGCTAGCGGCAAAGGCATCGGCGGTTATGACTGGATCCGCCCCGAACAAATTCAGTGGTATTCCAAAACCTCCACCTTGCTGGAAGCCAAATATGGCAGCAAAATCAACTCCCTTATGTTCTACCACATTCCCACTCCTGAATGGAGCGCAATGAACGCCAACAGAGACAAGTTCGGGGTGGTAGGCGAAAAGAACGAAACCGAATGCCCAGCTAACCTCAACAGCGGCCTGTTTGCAGCAACCCTTGCCCGTGGTGATGTGCGCGGCATGTTTGTAGGCCACGACCACGTCAACGACTATGTAGGCAACTACTACGGCATCTACCTGGGCTACGACGCCAACGTGGGCTACCAAACCTATGGCCTTGGCGGCTCCCAAAACGACCGCATGAGAGGTGTCCGTGTGTTTGAAATTGACCAAAACGACCTCAGCGCTGTAAACACCAGAATGGTTCGTGCCGGAGATTTGGGCTTAAACTAACCCCAACCCCTACAGGCGATTTCCCCGTACCAAGCTGGGTACGGGGAAATCCCAATCTGTTATTTAGGAAGGTTTGCATGAAAAAATATATACTTGGCGTTCTTTCTGTTATCCTAGCTCTTAGCATGGCAGGGGTATCCTTTGCCGACCAATCCCCCAGAACCGATCTAGACCCAGATGAACCGGAAGAGGTGGCCTCCGCCTTTCAGCAAGAATTTGCTTGCACCTTGTCCCAGCCTGTAATTGTAAAAGAAAAAGGATATGTAAAATACACAACCACCCTCACTGTAAAAGACATGCAGGAGTTTTACGGCTATCAAATACAGGTGGCTTCCCCAAACCAAGATGCCCATATACTCCAAAACAAAATTGGTGGGGTAGAAACCCCCTCGGTTTATAAAGATGAAACAGCAAATTTTGCGGCCTTGCTGGGTCAGGCTGCCTCCGGAGATATAGAAGTATGTGAAATTGTGTGCCAGTATCCATACTCGGACAAAAACAAACAGCGCCAGTTGGTGGTGGAAAAGCTGCAGGTGGTCACCAGCATTGCAGCGGAACGCGTTCTCACGCTGGGGCCAAACCCACCGGCGTTGGTGCTTGCCCTGCCCTATGTAGCGCCCCCATTCTATGCCACTGTGTGGTTTTATCTTCTGCTGGCGGCAGTGGCCGCAGCCGCCGGGGGGTATCTTTACTACCGAAAACGTACAGCAGCCGCAAAACTTACGCAGTAGGGCTGCCGCAAGTACTTTCCTTTATACCCCAAAAGAACCAGCGGAATCAACCTCCACCGCCGGTTCTTTTGGCTTTTTCTATTTTCTATTTTCTTTCCATGTGGTAAACTGATAAAAGACCAATTGTAAAGGAGACAACACATGCGCAGAAAAGAAAGAGAAATCACCGCCCGGGAAGAAATCCTGGACTGCATCCAAAGCTGCAAGGTCTGCCGCATTGGCATGGTGGAAAACGGCAAGCCCTACATAGTGCCCATGAATTTTGGCTACACCTGGCAGGAGGATACCCTAAAGCTCTATTTCCACAGCGCCCAGCAAGGCCGGAAAATAGATATCCTCACCCAAAATCCCACTGTATGCTTCGAGATGGACAGCAAACACCAGCTTATAGCTGGAGAAACTGCCTGTAGCCACAGCTTTTTCTACCAAAGTGTACTGGGGGAGGGGGAGGTCACCTTCCTGGAGGATCCTCAGCAAAAAATCCAAGCCCTCGCCCAGATGATGCACCACCAAACCGGCAAAGACTTTACCTTCACTCCAGAGCAGGTAGAAAGGGTAGCGGTATTTGTCCTAACCGCCACCACCATTTCCGCAAAAGCCCATAAACAACCATAAAAACAAAGCAAATCCCCACAATAAGGCAAAAAAAGGGAGGCAAATAGCCTCCCCTCAGATTGTAGACATAAATTTGCCGCAGCAGTTTACATTTGTCGAAGGGGCAATTCATTTGCCCCCTCAAAGCGTGTCGACTTTATGTCGACACGCTCAAGGGAGGCTATTTGCCTCCCTTTTTGCATTTAAATTGCTTATTTCTCGGTAATGTAATCCATAATATTCTTCCACAACAGATTGTAATGCTCCCAGTTTACAAAGGCAGGAGGCGCCCAGTGGGGTGCGCAGTCGGAGGTAAACACCGCCGAACGGCCCTTGCCAAAATCCCCCACAGCAATCAGGGGATCGTTGCCCACAGTCACCAAAACATCGTAACCGTCAATGGCCTCAGTCTTGTTGTATCCCAGCAGATCCGGCCATTGGGTAGGCAGCCCCTCCACAATGGGGTGTGCCTTCACAACGTTGGGTGCAATGCCCTGGGGAAGCTCTTCCCGGTCGTCACAGCTCAGGCAGCGCACCGGCAGCACATCCTTCACAGCGGTCTGGCCATAGCGGGTCTTGGCGTCAATACCGGTAAAGGACATATACCCGCCAATCATCAGAAAACCGCCGCCCTCCTGAACATACTGCTTAATCAGCTCACAGCGGTTGGGGCGGGCAATGCTCTTGGAAAAGGTCTCAGCAGGCAGCAGCAAGGTGTTGGAGCCAATATCCGAAAGCACAACACAGTGGTACTGATTGATTTCCTCCATGGTATAGGGGAATTTTTCGTTGGCCAGATGATTGGGCAGATAGTCCACCTCGTAGCCTGCTTTTTCCAAAGCATCTCTTAAAAAGCCAACCCCTTCTTCATACACCGATGTCACAAAATGGTCAAACCCCTTTACATGGGTTGTAATAGAAGTCCAGGATTCCCCTGCTATCAAAACTTTTTATGCCATTGTATTTCCTCCAATATCTTTGCTTTTTCTCTTGGTTACTATACCAATACCGCATTTAGATAGGCCATGAGACCATAGGATATTCCCAGCTGCCGTCTTAGCCCATACCTAAGCACTGTATCTAAGGTTTTTTCATGCAATCCAGGTTGTCCTCAATCGTTCTACCATGCCTTATTTTCCCCGCCAAGTGGTTGGCTATGAGTCACCACCGAATGTTGGTAAGCCCAATACCCATCCAGCCCACCATACCCTTCCACAATATCCCCAAACCACCTGCTGCAAACTTTCCCCCAGGGAAATTGCCAGGGGATAAGCCACAGGGGATCCCCCCACAAGAGGAATCGCCCAATAGAGAAGATACCTACAGCCAGTGGTAGCTACAATGCCTCCACTTCTGCAAGGCTTGGCAGCGAGGGCTGAGCCCCCATCCGGCTGACCGTAATGGCTGCTGCTTTGGTTGCAAAGGCAATGGCTTGGGTTAACTCCAAATCCTTACACAGCCCATACACCAGCGCACCGATAAAGCTGTCCCCGGCGGCAGTGGTATCCTGCACCGGCAACCCCTGGTGAACAGGGAAATACCGGCACCCTTGGCTATCCACCAAAAGACACCCCTGAGATCCCAAGGTCACCAAAACATTGGCAAAGCCTTTGGCATATAGCGCCTTGGCCTTGGCCTCAATAGAGTCCTCTCCAGCCACCAGCAAATCCAGCTCGCTTTCGTTGGGGGCAATCATAAAGCAGCCTGCCAGTCTGTCAAAATCCAGCTGGGCGGCAGGGGCGGGA
The DNA here is from genome assembly GCA_964395635.1 of uncultured Oscillospiraceae bacterium. Lineage (GTDB taxonomy): Bacteria > Bacillota > Clostridia > Oscillospirales > Ruminococcaceae > WRAV01. The sequence continues at coordinate 7,889 of CAYNCW010000007.1, read as the reverse complement.
TTGACAATCAGGGGGATACCCTGCTCCTTGCAAAGGGCTGCCAAAGCATACAGGGTATCCAGCGGGGTTTCCAGCTGCACAATGCAGTAAGCGGCATCTGCAAATGCCTTATCATTCTCTGTCAGCAACTCTGGTGTCACCAGCCCATTGGCCCCAGGATTCACCACAATGTTGTTTTCGCCGGCATCCGAAACATTGATATACGCATTCCCTGTGGGGATGTCAGGCAACTGGGCAATTCCAGAGGTATCCACGCCGTATCCGGCCAGGTCGCTTATCAAACGGTCGCCATATCCATCGGCGCCCACACAGCCGATCATCTGAATATTGCCACCCAGCTTGGCAATAGCTGCCGCCTGATTGGCCCCTTTCCCACCAGGGAAACAGCGTACCCCCTTGGCAAGAATGGTCTCTCCCACCACCGGAATATGGGGTACCCGGACCACAATATCCATATTGGCGCTGCCCACCACAATACATTTTTTCATAATAGGTATCTCCATATGGTCAAAAATTATAAACCAGTATCTTTAGATAATAGCACCCCCCACCGGCCCGCGTCAATAGTCTTTGCGCCCTGCTTCCCACCCGCCAAATCTTTGGCAGATGTACTGCAGTCAGAATAAGCAATACCCACCCCCAAAATCACATCTGTAAGGGCGACCTTCGGTTGTCCGCAACTACCTCACAACCAATCAATATCCGCACAATTATATATAGAATACAACCAACAAATTCTATAACTCACAATACCAAAGTAAAAAAAATCGGCTGCTGCAACGATTCCCAACCATCGCTGCAACAGCCCATATACAAATACGATATCTTATGCCAAAGCGTCCATAATCCGCTTGCCCATCTCTTTGGTGCCAATGCAGGCGCCGCCATCGGCTATATCTGCGGTCCGCCAGCCAGCGGTAATCACCTTGTTCACCGCCTCCTCAATGGCATCCGCCGCCGTAGGCTGGTTGCAGGAATACCGCAGCAGCATAGCCACCGATAGAATGGTAGCAATGGGGTTAGCAATATCCTTGCCTGCAATATCCGGGGCCGAACCGTGAATAGGCTCATACAACCCCAATTTCCCGCTCCCCAAAGAGGCCGAAGGCAGCAAACCGATAGACCCGGTGATCTGAGAAGCCTCGTCGGACAAAATATCCCCAAACAAATTGCTGGTCACCAGCACATCAAACTGTGCAGGGCAGCGAACCAGCTGCATAGCCGCATTGTCCACATACATATGAGAAAGGGCAATGTCCCCATGATCCTTGGCCACCTCATTCACCACCTGGCGCCACAACCGGGAGGACTCCAGCACATTGGCCTTATCCACCGAACACAGCCTGCCGCCCCGCTTGGCCGCCAGATCAAAGGCAACCTCTGCAATCCGGCGAATCTCCCCGGTGCTATACCGCTCCACATCATAGGCTGTCTCTTGGTTCTCCACCGTTTCTCTGCCGTGCTCCCCAAAATAAATTCCGCCGGTAAGCTCTCTCACCACCAAAATATCCAGCCCGTCTTTAAGCAGCTCCGCCTTTAAAGGCGAAGCCTCCTGCAAAGCAGGGTAGACAATGGCAGGGCGCAGGTTGGCAAACAGCCCTAGCTCCTTGCGGATTTTCAGCAGCCCTTGCTCCGGCCGCACCCCGTCGGCGCGGTTGTCCCACTGTGGCCCACCAACAGCCCCCAGCAAAACCCCATCCGCATCCTTGCAGATAGCCAGGGTTTCCTCCGGCAGGGGAGAGCCGGTGGCGTCAATGGCGCAACCGCCAATCAGTCCCCGGTGCTCCTCTATCTCAAAGCCGTAAATCTCCGCCGCCTTGTGCAGCAGATCCAAGGCAGGCTGCACAATCTCCAAACCAATGCCGTCTCCGGGCAAAACCGCTATCTTATATGTCTGCGCCATCTTTCTGCATCCTTTCCTTGGTGTATGCCACCAACCCACCGGCAGCAATAATCTTCTGCATAAACTCCGGGAAAGGTGCCGCAGTATAGCTGGTATTTCTGGTGAGATTGTTGATCACACCATTGTCCAAATCCACCGCAATGGTGTCCCCATTTTGGGCATCCTTAGCTGCCTGGGGGCACTCCAACACCGGCAACCCAATGTTGATGGAGTTTCTAAAGAAAATCCGGGCAAAACTCTCGGCAATCACACAGGAGATTCCAGCAGCCTTAATGGAAATAGGTGCATGCTCCCGGCTGGAACCGCAGCCAAAGTTCACCCCGCCCACCATAATGTCCCCAGCTTTTACCTTGGAGGCAAACTCCGGGTCAATATCCTCCATACAGTGCTGGGCAAGCACTGCGGGATCCGGGTTGTTCAGCAGACGAGCGGGAATAATTACGTCGGTATCGATGTGGTCGCCATATTTAAAAACAGAGCCTTCACAATTCATGGCTATATCCTCCAATTGACTAAATTCGGTTCTACCTTACAGGCTGTCCGGGCCGCAGAGATACCCGTTGATGGCGCTGGCTGCCGCAACAATGGGAGAAGCCAGATAAATCTCACTGGTCACATGGCCCATCCGGCCCACAAAGTTCCGGTTGGTGGTGGAAACACAGCGTTCTCCCGCAGCCAAAATCCCCATATGTCCCCCCAAGCAGGGGCCACAGGTGGGGGTAGACACCGCAACACCGGCATCCACAAAGATCTCCATAATCCCCTCGGTTACACACTGCTTCCAGATTTTTTGGGTAGCAGGGAAAACAATACACCGCACATGTGGTGCCACCTGTTTGCCCTTCAGGATCTTGGCGGCTGCCCGCATATCCTCGATACGCCCATTGGTGCAGGAACCGATAACCACCTGGTCAATATGGATCTGTTGATCCTGAATATCCCCAATGCTGCGGGTATTTTCCGGCAGATGGGGGAAGGCCACAGTCATAGGAATAGAGGAGAGATCCAGGTCATATTCCTCCACATACTCCGCATCCGGATCAGCAGTATACACCACACCCGGCTTGGCCCCATGCTCTTGCAGATAAGCGGTGGTCTTTTCATCCACAGGGAACACACCATTTTTGGCTCCGGCCTCAATCACCATGTTGGCAATGGTGAACCGGTCATCCATAGAAAGTCCGGAAATATCCCCAGCAAATTCAATAGACCGGTACCGTGCGCCATCCACCCCAATCTTGCCGATAATGTGAAGAATCACATCTTTACCGGTTACATTGGGAGCAAGCTTACCACTTACAGTAAAGCGAATTGCCTCCGGCACCTTAAACCACAAAGAGCCGGTAGCCATTCCCGATGCCATATCGGTGGAACCCACCCCACTGGCAAAGGCACCCAAAGCACCGTGGGTGCAGGTATGGGAATCCGCGCCCACCAGCATATGTCCGGGGCTAATCAGCCCCAGCTCCGGCAGCAGCGCATGTTCAATACCTACACGCCCCACCTCGTAGTAATGTTTAATGCCCATCTTGCAAGCAAATTCCCTGGTGGACTTAGCCAGCTCCGCCGCCGCAATATCCTTGTTGGGGGTAAAGTGGTCGGGCACCAATGCCACCTTATCTGTATCAAATACCTTTGTAGCCCCCAGCTTGTAAAACTCTTTAATTGCCACAGGCCCGGTAATATCGTTGCCGAACACCAAATCCAGTTTACATTCCACCAGCTCACCAGGGGTAACCTGATCCTTTCCCGCGTGGGCTGCCATAATCTTCTGGGTCATTGTCATTGCCATGATACCATTCATCACCTTTCTATACAGGGGGCACACAGGGGATCCCAGGGTTTGTGTTTATATCCCACAAACCGGCAACTGCCCCGTGCAGCCCCGCACCTTGGGTACGCCGGGCTTCCCCCCATTTTAAACCCCAATAAAAACGCTATTTTGTAGGGGCGACCTTTGGTGGTCCATTGATCAGCCTACCCCTTACAGAACCAAATCCCAATACCCTACTCAGTAACCTTAGCCTTAGCCGCCAACATACGGTTCACCGCATTGATATAGGCACAAACCGAAGACTCAATAACGTCGGTGGCAAGCCCTTTGCCGGTAAACAGCACACCGTCCTTTTCAATTCGCACAGTAACCTCGCCCAAAGCATCCTCACCGGCAGTGATAGCCTTGATGTCATAGGAAGCCAGGGTGGGGTGCTCTCCCATAATCCGGGCCACAGCGTTGTAAGCAGCGTCAACCGGGCCTTGGCCGGTGGCGGCTTCGGTGTAGGACTCCCCGTCGTGCAGCAGGGTAATGCTGGCCATAGACTGCATCTTGTTGCCGCTTTGAATCTGGAAGGTCTCCAGCTGATAGAAGTCGGGAACATCCGCCACCTCCTGCACAACCAAGGCTTCCAGGTCATCGTCGGTAATGTTCTTTTTCCGGTCTGCCAATGCCTTAAACCGCTCAAAAGCATCATCTATTTCTGCCTTGGTCAAGGTGTATCCCAGTGCCCGCAACCTATCATCAAAGGCATGGCGGCCGGACAGTTTACCCAGCACCAAGGTGCTTTCGGTTTTACCCACCGATTCAGGGGTCATAATCTCGTAGGTCATGGGGTTAGAGAGCACGCCGTGCTGGTGAATCCCCGATTCATGGGAGAATGCGTTGACACCCACAATAGCCTTACAGGTGGGAATAGGCACGCTGGTAATGTGGGATACCCGCTGGCTGGTGCGGTAAATCTTGGTGGTTTCAATACCGTGGCTCAGGTTATAAATTTCCCCTCTGGTGGTAATGGACATGATAACCTCTTCCAAAGAGCAGTTACCAGCCCGCTCACCAATACCGTTCATGGTCACCTCTGCCTGGCGGGCACCGTTTTGCAGCGCAGCCAAGGTGTTGGCGGTGGCAAGGCCCAGGTCGTTGTGGCAATGAACGCTGATAATAGCCTTGTCAATGTTGGGCACATTTTGGGTGATACCCCGAATCAGTCGTCCAAACTCCTCCGGCATAGCGTATCCCACAGTATCGGGAATGTTCAGGGTAGTGGCACCTGCATCAATTACAGCCTCCAAAATTTTGTACAGGAACTCGGGGTTGCTTCTGCTGGCATCCTCGCAAGAAAACTCAATGTCATCACACAGGCTTTTGCCCAGTTTGACCCCTTCCACAGCTCGTTGCAGCACCTGATCCGGTGTCATTTTCAGCTTATACTCCATATGGATATCCGAAGTGGCGATAAAGATATGTAAACGGGGCTTTTTGGCGTATTTAACAGCTTCCCAGCCCTTTTCAATGTCCCCGGTAACACAGCGGCACAGCGCCGCCACAGAGCAGTTCACCGCTTGAGAAACCGCCCGAACCGCTTCAAAATCTCCGGGAGAAGCCGCCGGGAATCCCGCCTCAATAATATCCACGCCCAAAGAATCCAGCTGCCTTGCAATTTCCAGCTTTTCCGAAAGGTTCAGGTTTACACCGGGGGTTTGTTCCCCATCACGCAGTGTGGTATCAAAAATTATAATTCTGTTCTTGTCCATGGTTTCGCCTCCAAAAATTTTTTAATTTTTCAGTGTTGTTGCAGTGAACCGGAGAACAGCGAATTTTTTGAGGAAAAACAAAAAACCCCCGTCCTAAACAATTAGGACGAAGGAAACCTTCGCGGTACCACCTAAATTTGCACAAAATGTGCACACCTCACTACAATGCGGGAGAGAACCCTCTCCGATATTGTGTCCCCGATAACGGTGGGCATCCGGCGCAGCATACTCAACCCAACTGGTTTTTCCGCCTTGCTGTTCAAGGATGAGTATCTTCTTGCCCCTTCACGAACCGTCTCAGCAACCCGGCCCTCTCTGTGCTTACCAGAACAAGAGATAATATTCCCTTCACAACATTTGTTATATGGAATTGAGCATAAAGGTATCATATTTTTTATCCTATGTCAATCCCTAAACCAAAAAACTTATATACTTTTTATAGACAAAATAGAATACAATAATTGCCCACTGATAGTGAACAGTATCGCATATACTATAGGAAAATTACATAAAAGGATTGTCAATAGGCGGTTCATCCAATTGAAACAAATAAATCCCAAGATGTGACTACCATGAAAATAAGCATAAACTCATTGCATATCTTGCAGCAAAATTTTCCCAAACAAGTTGTAGGACCTCTCGTACTAAAAGGATAACTTTCAGCGTTCCAGAACATACTGGTAGTATGACCATGGGGGAAAATCTGCTCAAAAAACAGTGCAAAATTGTTGGCCATACCTTCTTGACAAGGGGTATAAAATCCCCTACACTGATAACCAATGTACAGGAGGGGGAGGAATTATCGGTGCAAAACATCACACAAGTTTTAACAGCATTGGAAAACGGCGAATACAACGCCACATTTGACTATCTATACGCAGGCAAAGCGGCAGAGCAGCCGGCCCGCTACAAACAAGCGGTTCTGGAATTTGAAAAGCTCTACGGAAAACGAGATATCTGCTTTATCTCCGCGCCCGGCCGCACCGAGGTTGGCGGCAACCACACCGACCATCAACATGGTCGTGTACTGGCCGCAGCCATCAACCTGGATATCCTGTGTGTGGTATCCCACAACCAGGACAATGTCATCCGCATCAAATCTCAGGGCTATGAAATGGACGAGGTTTCCCTAGACGACCTAGAGCGCAAACACGAAGAGGACAACAAAGCCATTTCTCTCATCCGAGGTATCGCCTATCGGTGCCGTCAGTTGGGGTACAAGCTTTCTGGGTTTGATGCATACACCACATCCAATGTCCTCAAAGGCTCCGGCTTGTCCTCATCCGCCGCCTTCGAGGTAGCGGTGGGCACCATCATCAGTTTGGTGTTCAACAATGGGGCAATCTCTCCGGTAGAAATCGCCCAAATCGGCCAATATGCCGAGAACAATTTCTTTGGTAAACCCAGCGGCCTCATGGATCAAATGGCTTCTTCGGTAGGTGGCTTTATCACCATTGATTTTGCCGATACCGCTCATCCCATCATCCAGCCGGTGGATTTTGAGTTTGCCTCCTGCGGCCACACCCTTTGTATAGTGGACACCAAAGGCAACCATGCCGATCTCACCCCGGAATACGCTGCCATCCCCCAAGAGATAAAAACCGTCTCTGCGGTATTTGGCAAGGAATATCTCCGGGAAGTGGAGGAACAAGCTTTCTACAGCCGTATGGGAGAACTGCTCCAAACCTGCGGCGGCCGCGCCATCATGCGGGCCATCCACTTCTTTGACGAAAACGAGCGGGTAGTCCACCAGGCCAATGCCCTTAAAAACAACGACTTCGCCGCCTTTAAGGAGCTGATTATTGCCTCCGGCATTTCCTCCTTCACCTGCCTGCAAAACGTATTCCCAGCTTCCGCCCCCCAAGAGCAAAACCTCTCCATCGCACTGGCACTGAGCCGCCGGCTGCTGGAAGGCAGCGGGGCGTGGCGGGTACACGGCGGTGGTTTTGCAGGTACCATTCAGGCATTTGTACCCAACCATCTGTTGGAAGAATACAAATCCACCATGGAGGCGGTGTTTGGCAAAGATGCAGTGCACAAGCTATCCATCCGGCCAACTGGGGGCGTGCAGGTAAACCCCAAGGCATAGTTTGTCCGAAACTTGGCTTGTGGATCACCTTTGTTCTGCGCTTCTATCTCTATGTAGGGGCGACCTTTGGTCGTCTGCGTCTTTGCAACCTATATCTCGTTAACTGACGAGCACAGCTAACCCCCACAAATTACTGTGGTGTTCTTACCGCATTGGTTTTGTTTTGCATTGCAGGGGCGACCTTTGGTCGTCCGCAGCATACCTCCAGCTGTGTAATCAGTGGTGATTTAGCATTGTGGGGTTTTGTTTTACCCCCGAGCGGGGCGCTACCTTGCCCCTCATGCCGGGGCGGGCAGTTACTTTTGTCACCGCACAAAAGTAACCAAAAAGTGGTTTAAGAAACCCTTCGTTTCTTAAAAATCTTCC